>JBHJNX010000174.1:0-7709 GCA_050330335.1 Pleurocapsa sp.
TACTCGAAGAGTCTAAATAGTGAGTAAAAATACCGATTTTTTTTTCAATTATCCATATAGAAATTTCTGGCATAATATTTAATTCTTTGCTGAAAAACTATCTCAAAATTTAATGTGACTGTAGTTATTGCGATGGAATTAATTGCAAGAATTCTGCAACCGCTTGATTGAAATCATTAGGATTGACCAAAAATATCCAGTGATTGCCAGCTACTTGCGTGATCTTGAGATTTTTTAAGTAATTATAATAGGGCTGAAGTTGCCATTGAGTACGGTTTAATCCTTTGGTAGGTTGAACAAATAGAGTGGGAATATCTAATGATTTACTCAAACCAGACTGCATCATCACATCGGTAAAAATTTGGTTTCTCGCTGCTATGGTGAATTTACTTCCCCAAGTACCATTATTTTTAGGCTCAATAGTTGCTCTAAATGCTTGTTGTTGTAAGGGAGTCCATTGACGGTATTGCTTTAGGGTTTTGGCTAGTTTTTCTGCCGCTTCTAAACTAGAAAAAGGGCCCATCCCCCGCAAAAATGGCAATACTCGATATAAAAACGGAAAGGTAATTTTAAACCAACTGGGTAATTTATCTACAAAAAAAGGATCGACTAAAATTAGACTAGAAAACCGTTGTGGATAATGAGTAGCCCAAATAGTAGCGAGTTTACCTCCCCAAGAATGACCCAACAAATTAACCCGATTCCAGCCCAAATGCCGCAATAAAGCTTCTAAATCCTCAATAATCTCGCCAGAACTATAACCATTCTCTGGTTTACTGCTTTCTCCATGTCCCCGCAAATCTGGTGCGATAATATCGTATTGGGTGCCTAAATATTCCATTAAACCAGACCAAACCATCGCGCAATCAGCCAAACCGTGTAATAAAATCAAAGGTTGTTTAGAGCGATCGCTTTGAGTTGGGAGATTGTTATATCTCAAATAAGAAATTACAATTTGTTCGTGTTGGAAAGTATGACGTTGGAGCATATTTATATTTAAACGGTCAAAAGCTAATATTTAAATACCAAAGATAGGAAATTTAAAATTTTATGGTAACTAGACGAATTGCAGACATTTTCAAAAATGGTCAACCGAATGAATCTGTAACTGTTCAGGGCTGGGTGCGTACCAAAAGAGAATTAAAAGGATTTTCTTTTGTAGAAATTAATGATGGTTCTTCTCTGTCAGGTCTGCAAGTAGTTCTTGAAGAAAATATAGCCGATTATGCAGAGATTCTCAAACGATTGAGTACGGGGGCATCGGTAGAAGTTACGGGAATTTTAGTCGAATCTCCTGGAAAAGGACAAAAAATTGAATTAAAAGCCGATTCAGTTGTGGTTTATGGCGAAGCAGACCCGGATACCTATCCCTTGCAAAAAAAACGTCACTCTTTTGAATTTTTACGTACAATCTCTCACTTGCGATCGCGTACCAATACTTTGGGGGCAGTATTTCGCGTCCGTAATGCCTGTGCCACTGCCATTCATCAATTTTTTCAAGATAGAGGCTTTTTATGGATTCACAGTCCAATTATTACCGCCAGTGATTGTGAAGGTGCGGGAGAATTGTTTACCGTTACCAGTTTAGATTTAAATAACTTACCCAAAACCGACAAAGGAGAAATCGACTACACTCAAGATTTCTTTGGTAAACCTGCCTATCTAACTGTAAGCGGTCAGTTACAAGCTGAAGTAATGGCGATGGCATTTCAAAATGTCTATACTTTCGGCCCCACTTTCCGCGCCGAAAATTCTAATACTTCCAGACATTTAGCAGAATTTTGGATGGTAGAACCAGAAATGGCATTTTGCGACCTTGAAGGCGACCAAAACTTAGCTGAAGAATTTCTCAAATATATTTTTCAATATGTTTTAGACAACTGTGCTGAAGATATTGAATTTTTTAACAAATGGATTAATAAATCTCTATTAGCTACGGCAGATAACATTATTAATAATGAATTTGCTAGAGTTACCTATACTAAAGCGATCAATTTATTAGAAAAATCTCCGAAAAAGTTTGAATTTCCCGTAGAATGGGGCATCGATTTACAATCGGAACACGAGCGTTATCTGGCAGAAGAATTGTTTAAAAAACCAGTAATCGTGACCAACTATCCCAAAGATATCAAGGCTTTTTATATGCGTCTAGATGAAGGCGGTAAAACTGTTTCTGCTATGGATGTTCTCGCGCCAGGTATCGGTGAAATTATTGGTGGCTCGCAACGGGAAGAAAGACTGGATGTCTTAGAAAATCGTATTAAAGAAATGAATATTGAAGCCGAACCTCTGTGGTGGTATTTAGATTTACGCCGTTACGGTACTGTTCCCCATGCAGGATTTGGTTTGGGTTTTGAAAGATTAGTACAATTTATCACGGGTATGGCAAATATTCGGGATGTTATTCCTTTTGCCAGAACTCCTTTAAGTGCCGATTTTTAAATTTATCTGGGGACAAGAGACAAAGAATTTATTAGCATCTCCATCTCTAATCCCCAAAACTTTTATCTGGCAAAGTTTTCAGGTGTTTGAGGTTCTACCGCTCTTTCAGTGCGTATCGGTCTAGGTTTTTTTGCACCAACAGAAGCACCAATTAAAGATGCAGCTAATCCTAAAAGTGAACCAACAATAAATGACCAAGCTGCTTTGGCTGAGTCTCCTGCTACCTGTTGTAATCGTTCGGCTTGAACATTGGGAGCTTGCTGGGGAACATCTACTCCGCCCGGTTGTTGTATCTGATTGATTATTTCTCCAGCATTGGCAGCTGCTAGACCAAAAGCTCCTGTTACTCCACTAGCCACCAGCCAAGCACTAATAGCCAGGGTCGTCGCCCAGAGAATCAAACCGTGTAGCAGGGCAGTTTTTTTATTCATTGGGCTACAGCCAGCCGCAGCCACCCAACTACCGAGAAATAAGGCAATTAACAAGCTAATAATTGCCCAAATTCCCACACCAAGACCGACTGAACCCGCATCAGTACCGGCAGCACCTATCGATAAACCGATCGCCGTACCTAAAGCACTTAAAATTAATTGAGTAGCGATCGCGACAACAATTCCTGCAATAATCGGACCCCATCTAATTCGATCTTTATTATCTTCAATAGCAAATGTTTCAACTATTCTATTTCTACCTGGTTCTGTGTAAGCCATAATGATATATTCCTTAATTTAAGTTTAGTTTTGGTCGCGAACTACATCTCTAAATAAGTTGATATATCTATTTTCTATTTTTCTAAAATAGTTTCATCAACCTTGCGGTAGACATTACCCAAAAACCCAAAACAGCCAAACCTTACTCCAAATGACACTTATAGCAATTAGGTTTAAAAAATCTTTCCGATGGATGATAGCAAATCAACTAATAGAAAAATTCTAGAACTAATAAATAGTTGAGCCTAAAGAAAGATGTCGAATTGTGCAACTCTCAGGTAAGATAATATCTGACAATCACCAGAGAAATTATGCTTTATAAAGACACTATTGGGGATAAACAGTTTCTCAAACTGGCAGCTCGGCGTGGAATTTGTATCTCAATCTTTTTACCCACAACACCTCTCAGCCAAGATGCCCAAGCCGATAGCATCGTCTTGAAAAACTTGAGTAAAGCTGCGATAGAGCAAGTAGAAAAGATTGCTAATAAGCAACAAGTAAAGGCGAGCCAAAATTATCTAGAAGAATTACAAAAAGATCGAGAATTTTGGAGATTTCAAGCCTATGGTTTGGGAATTTTGGTGACTCCCGAATCGATTCAAACATATCGCCTGGCTTACCCTGTAGCAAAAGCAGCCGAGGTTAGCGATCGCTTTTATCTCAAACCCCTAATCTCAGCATTGCAACCAATGGCAGCTTATGTGTTAGCTATCTCTCAAAAATCAGTTAAACTGTATGAATTTACACCATCTCAAGCATTAGAATCTTTAGACGTGGCAGATTTGCCAGTTGATTTTAGCGACGTAACCAAGCGTACCCTACAGCGCGATCGCGCGGCAGTGGGTAGACTCCAAGGAGATGAAGGAGCAGAAATATTACAAAGACAGTTCTTGCGGGCCATTGAATTAGCAGTGCGTCCAGTTGTAAGCGGTAGCAATATGCCTCTAATTTTGGCAACAACCCAGGAATTTCAGTCCATGTATCGCTCTTTTAATAGCTATGAAATGCTAGCCGATCAAGGGATTGATGGCAGTGTGGAAGGCTTGCCAGAAGAAGAAATCAGACAAGCTACAATTCCAATTGTTAAACAGTTGCGTCAAAAACAAATTCAGCAATGGGTAGAGCTTTATTATCAGCGTCAGAAAGAATCCCGTACCAGTACGGATCTTGCCACTATTGGCAAACTAGTCATTCGTGGTCAAATCAGTCACTTACTAGTTGATATCGACACTGTACAGTATGGCACTCTCTCAGAGCTTGGTGAAATAACTACTAGTGATACCCGTAGTGCCGCAACTTATGATCTGATTGATGAAATTATTATTCGAGTTATAGAAAACGGTGGGGAAATTATGGTAGTGCATCAAGCAGATAATGCTCCGAAAGAGTTAATGCCAATGGCAGCAATCTTGCGCTGGAACTAGATTAATTAAGTTAAGTAATAGATATTTACTTAACTAGCAAACAAGCGACTGGATAATTTATTGTGGCGCATCTGTGCTAAATCAATCCCTGGAGTACAAGACCACATCTCATCTAAACTCATTGTAGTAGCACGAATGCAAACTGTTTCTAGTTCTGGTGCTAGTTGAAGCAAAATCTGCTGTGCTTGTAAATGTCCCAACACACCTAAACGAATTGCCGCACCTAGTAAACCAGTGACAAAACTATGTAGAAATCCTAACATCGTATCGGTTTCATTTAACCCCGCAATACTTCCTACTACTCCAAAGACAACCGGATGCAAACAGTTAAAGCGATTTAAGGCGCGATCGCAGTCTAAAATTTCTAATAGTTCATTGTGCCATGTCTGTTGTGCCACCATTAATAAAGCACGTCCAGTTTGGCGTTGGGTTTGGCGGGTGGTTTTAATTAAACTGATGGCAAATAATTGACTGTCGGCTTGTCTGACTGCTGCTAATTCTTGATTGCTACTACCGCGATGAGCATGAAATAATGCTACTAAATCGCAACTACCAATTTTATGGCGTAATAGCAGTTTTAAAAAAACTATTAAATCTGCTGTATTTTGTATTTGTCCTGTTTGAATTAAAGATTCTAACCCATGAGACAGGCTAAACGAGCCAGAAGGAAAAAAAGAATCTGCTAGCTGCATTAAAGCTAGTTTTGCAGTAATCTGCCTATTTGATACCATTTTATTGAGTTTTCTTTTAATTAGCTGTTAGCAAACAACCATAAAATTACAGGTAAAGTAATAAAACTGCTAATAGTAGAAAGTACTATTGCTCGTGCTACCAAATCTATATCGCCCCCAAATTCAGTAACTACAACTAAAGAATTGACCGCCGTTGGCATGGCACACTGTAACACCAAAACTTGCAAACTTAATGTTTCTAAAGTTAACCAACTACCAATAGCATAAGCGATTAAGGGAGAAATAATTAATCGTGTAGTTACAGTAAAAATTTCTCTGATTCCTAGTTTAAAATAAGTACTGGATAATTGCATTCCCAATAAAATTAAAGCGATCGGTATAGCTGCTTGTCCTAATTTTTGAATTCCCGTATCTAGCTCGAAGGGAAATTTAATTGAAAATACACGCAAACCAAATCCAGCTAATATAGACCAAATTAGAGGTAATTTTAGGGTCAATTTTAAGCCATAAAGAATACCTTTGCCCTGAAGCAGAGCAGGACCAAAACAAAATAGTAAAATGCTAGAAGAAATTAGACAAACTATAGCTCTTTCTAAACCTGCTGTACCTAAAGCAAAAGTTACTACAGGTAAACCCATATTGCCATTATTAGGAAATAAAGAAGTAGCAATTAACGCTTTGCTAAAAGATGGAGAGGTTTGACTGATTTTATTAATTATCCAAACTAAGCAATAAAGACAAGCAGAAGTGACAGCATAAGCCAGAAATAACTTAGCAGAATTTTCTACTGATAAAGTTGTACGATATAGACTGTCTATAACTAAAGCTGGAGATAAAACAAATAAAATTAATTGAGAAAGAGTTTGCGGTTGTAAGGGTAGAGTACGACCGGCAATACAGCCAATTAAAATAATTAAACCAACAGGTAAAACAGCAGGAAGCAGTGTAGTCATAAAAAACTAATACCAGACACGATAATTTTATAAGTTGATTTAAAACAATCTCCGCTACACTTAAGGCGATCGCTACCAGTTAGCATTTAATTTTGTTATGGTGATTGTAACAATCAGAAACATTTTTTAGATTACTTCCTCTATGTATGATTGCAACATCTTTAAATAAATTACCAACACAAGATACTTTTAGCTTGCAAAAAGTTTGGCAAACCGTCGATTTTAGTAGTTGTCCTGATGTTTACAACTTTCATATGCATACTACTTGTTCTGATGGACAACTCGCACCATTAGATTTAATCGAGCAAGCTCTAACCATTGGACTTAAAGGATTAGCCATTACGGATCATCACTCAGTCAATGGCTTCTTACAAGCACGACAATATCTCAGTACTATACGCCAAGCAAAACCTCTAGTTAATCTTCCCCATCTTTGGACTGGTGTCGAGATAACTGCTAAATTAATGGGAGTTGATGTACATATATTGGGTTACGGCTTCGATCCCACACATCCATCTTTAACAACGTACCTTCAGGGTAGTAGCCCAGAAGGAAAAAATGCCGTCGCTAAACGAGTAGTTGACTGTCTTCATCAAGCAGGTGGCTTGGTAGTATTAGCCCATCCATTTCGCTATCGTCATTCTGCTAAAAAATTAATTCCTCTGGCAGTAGATTGTGGTGTTGACGGTGTAGAAGCTTATTATGCTTATGGTAATCCTCAGCCTTGGAAGCCTAGTTCCAAACAAACCACAGAAGCTCTACAACTAGCAGCCAAGTACAACCTCTATACTACTTGCGGTACGGATACTCACGGATTAAATTTATTGAGACGCATTTAAGTGGACTTTTTGCCGAAATAACTTTCAACCTCAAAATTTATTGGTGTGTATTTAATTTTGTATGGTTACTTAATTAAACTAAATTTTTTGTTTTTGATAATATCTATTTTGCGATTGGCTCGAACGACTCATTCGATAACTATATTCACTTATGGATGGATTGAGAGTATGAGGATTAATTGTTTTACTTGTTTTTTGCCAGTCTTTTTCTGTGGCTAAGGTTTGAGTTAAACTACCATCTGCTTGACGAGAAATTAAGAGCCATAACTTACCATCTTCTGGACAAAAAAATTCTTCAATCCAGCGATTTTTGTCAACAAAGACGGGATATTGTCCTTGTAATAGGCTGGCTTTTTTCTTTGTTAATTGTAAATTTTCCCTAATATCGGCAATATCTTGATAAAACAAATAGTATTTATCAGCACCGACGCGCCACAGTCTCTGCTGACAATAAGGACAGGGAAAATGATGCACTTTTCCGCGACGACTTCTCTTATTAGGCATTTTCAAAAAAATATTCGGATGAACTACTAAAAGTACATTCCACTGTTAAGTAACAAAACAGTCTGAATATCAGTATTTTTTAGTTTCGAGTCTTTAGCATAGAGTACTAACTTGTTGGATTGATCTCAAATGCCAGTTTGAAGAC
>JBHJNX010000175.1:0-3296 GCA_050330335.1 Pleurocapsa sp.
TAGTGAAAGCAGGAGAAGATTCTAAACCCCTGTTAGAGATGCTTCAGCCGTCAGAAGAACATCCTTTAGTAGTGCGTTCTTCGGCGGTGGGTGAAGATTCTCTCGCTGCTTCAGCAGCAGGACAGTATCTCAGTGTGTTAAATGTTACCAACACCCCTGCATTACAGACTGCTATTTCCGACTGTCAGGCTTCCTATTTAGAAAATACGGCAATTTTTTATCGTCAGGAACGACAATCTGAAGCTGGCTCGATGTCGGTATTAATCCAAAGACAAATTGACGGTATATTTAGCGGAGTTGCTTTCAGTCGCAATCCCGTAGATCGCCTCAATGATGCCGTAGCGATCGAAGCTTTGCCGGGAAATGCCAGCCAAGTAGTATCGGGAAAATTCAATCCTCAAAGGTATCATGTATCCATACCTTCAGCATCATCATTAACCGAAAAAATTAGTATTGTTCGAGAAAACCATCGAGAACATTCTAGAGAAATTCCCCAAGATGTCTTAGAATCAGTAGCTTTGCTAGCAAGGGAAATGGAAGATCTGTTTGATGGTATTCCTCAAGACCTCGAATGGACTTATGATGGTGAAAAAGTGTGGATTTTACAAGTACGCCCCATTACTACTCTCCAACCAATTTGGACGCGCCGCATTGCGGCAGAGGTAATTCCTGGTAAAATTCGTCCTTTAACCTGGTCGATCAATCAACCCCTTACTTGTGGAGTGTGGGGACAATTATTCACTTTAGTGTTAGGCAAAAAAGCCAGAGATTTAGACTTTAAGGAAACCGCAACTTTACATTTTTCTAGTGCCTATTTTAATGCCACTCTGTTAGGGCAGATTTTCCGACGCATGGGATTACCGCCAGAAAGTCTAGAATTTCTCACTAGAGGGGAAAAATTTACTAAACCTCCGTTAAGTTCTACGATTAAAAATATTCCTGGTTTGTGGCGGCTACTCAAACGAGAATGGAATTTAGAACAGGAATTTGATCAAGATGACAGTAAATTGTTTGCGCCGATGTTATCTGCTTTAGAAGCAACACCAGCCCAACAGTTATCTTCTACGGAAATTCTCACGAGAATTCATACCATTTTAGAATTATTAAACAAGGCAACCTACTACAATATTCTCGCCCCCTTAAGCTTGTCGCTAAGACAGTCAATTTTAAAAGTTGCAGAAACAGAATTAAACCACGCTCATACACCAGAAATACAAGCAGTTAAAGCTCTAGCCAAGGTAGCATCAGAAACCCGCAAATTGTTAGCTGCCGAAAGAATTACCCTAGATTCTTCTGCTTCTTTATTCGCTCACATCGCTGAAAATCCAGAAGGAGCGAGTATCATGGAACAGTTCGATGGTTGGTTGAATACTTATGGTTATTTAAGTGAAGTGGCTACAGATATTGCCGTTCCGCGTTGGCAGGATAATCAGGCTATTCCCAGAGATATGTTTGCTAGGTTCTTTTTCAATATCGAGCAACGCAGCAATCCTCGATTAGCACCAACAGATCGCTCTCATTCCTGGCAGGCTAAAATCGTTCAAAGTCGCTTAAACCTTAAAGGTCAAGTAGCAAAAGTATACAATAAGCTATTAGCTCATTTACGTTGGAGTTTTTTAGCTTTAGAAGCACAATGGTTGAGTAAGGGAATTATCAACAACTCTGGAGATATATTTTTTCTTAGTTTTGCCGAAATCAACGATATAGAATCAGAAGGAGACGCAACAGCGATCGCTTCTTTGCCTCAGTTAATCCTTCAACGTCAAAATCAATGGCAACAGGATCGAGAGTTAACTCGTCTTCCCTATGTAGTGTATGGCAATCCTCAATCCCATAACCTGCTACCTGTTACTGTCCCACATCAAGGCAAATTAGCGGGAATTGGTACGAGTCCTGGACAAATAGAAGGCTTGATTAAAATTGTGTCTGATTTGCATCAAATCGAGCAAATAGATCGCCAAACAATTATCGTCGTACCCTATACCGACGCTGGTTGGTCGCCCATTTTAGCTCGTGCGGGAGGTTTAATTTCAGAAGTGGGTGGTCGTCTATCTCATGGAGCGATCGTGGCCAGGGAATACAAAATTCCGGCAGTGATGGATATTCCCGATGCTACCCATCTGTTTAAAGACGGTCAGAGAGTTAGAATTGACGGTCAAACTGGTATTGTGGAAATTTTGGAGTAAAGATTCATGTATACTGCAATCTCTGAGTTAAATTGAGAATTAATAATTAATTTTTTATATGCTGACTATTGTTATCGCAATTATTGTCATTCTTATTGGCTCGGCTTTTTGTTCTGCAACAGAAGCTGCACTATTATCGATTTCTCCCATTCGAGTCAGACAACTAGCTCAATCAAAAAAACCTGCGACTCTAGCATTAGCCGGTATACGTCAGAAAATCAATCGACCCATCGCCACGATTGTCATGCTCAACAATATTTTTAATATTGTTGGTAGTGTAGTTATCGGTACGCTGACGACAAAATTGCTAGGAGAAGCCTGGTTAGGTCTGGTTTCGGCAGTTTTAACCTTTCTAATTATTATTTTTGGCGAAATTTTTCCGAAAACTTTAGGTCAGCGTTATGCTGAACTACTGTGTTTAACAGTAGCAATTCCCGTTAAGTTTTTGACGGTTATTTTTACTCCCTTGGTTTGGATTTTAGAACAAATAACCTTGCCTTTAACTAAAGGAAAAACAATTCCCACTACTAATGAAGCTGAAATTAAGTTTTTAACTAATATTGGTTATCAAGAGGGAGTGATTGAAGATGATGAAGCACAGATGATCTTAAGGGTTTTTCAGTTAAACGATCTGACGGCTTCGGATTTGATGACACCGAGAATTATTATTACTTACCTCAAGGGAGAACTAACTTTAGCCGAATGTCAACAAGAAATTATTGCTTCCCAACATACTCGTATTTTAGTGATTAAAGATAGCATTGATAATGTAACAGGAGTAGTTTTGAAAGACGAACTCTTAACGACGGCCATAGAAGGAGATAGAAATCAAAAAATTACCGATTTAGCACGTCCAGTACGTTTTGTTCCCGAAACTATTAGAGCAGATAAATTATTAAAAGTATTTCAAGAAACTAGAGAACATTTAGCCGTAGTTTTAGATGAATATGGCGGTGTAGCAGGAGTAGTTACCTTAGAAGATGTTTTAGAAGTTTTAACTGGAGAAATTGTTGACGAAACCGATCGCAGTGTGGATTTACAAGAAATTGCTCGTAAAAAACGCCAGCGTATTTTAAGATCTAGGGGCATTAATCAGGATTGATAACCATA
>JBHJNX010000176.1:0-30904 GCA_050330335.1 Pleurocapsa sp.
GCTTGGGTGAGTCAGGATGTGTTTTTATTTCACGGTACGGTAGCGGAAAACATTCGCTATGGTAGCTTTGATAGCACTCGCGCACAAATCATTGATGCTGCTAAGTTAGCTGAGGCACACGAATTTATTGAAAAATTACCCCAAGGTTATGACACCATTGTGGGAGAAAGGGGACAAAAACTCTCTGGTGGACAAAGACAACGAAAACGCGATCGCTCGTGCCATTCTAAAAAACCCACCGATTTTGATTCTCGATGAAGCTACTTCCGCCGTAGATAATGAAACTGAAGCAGCAATTCAAAAGTCCCTGATTAAAATTACCCAGAATCGAACCACTATTGCGATCGCCCATCGTCTGTCTACAATTCGCCACAGCGATTGTATTTATGTAATGGATAAAGGTCAAATCGTAGAAGGGGGTACTCACGAAGAGTTGCTGTCTCTTGATGGTATCTATGCTCGATTGTGGTGCGTCCAGTCGGGGGTTTTTAACCGTAGCAAGTAGCCTAGGGGCGCGCCCTTACAGGATTTTTTGTCCTAACCCAAATAAGTAGTGCTATAGCAATTCAGAATGTTTTTATTTTGCCTCTAGTGCTTTGTCAAAATTGGTTTGAGGGATAAATCTCAGGTTTATATCTCCCCCTACTTCCCTTAACCCATCAATTCAAAATTGACAGACTACTAGAGCGATCGCGTGGCGGGAACTGAAAATCTAGATTTATAATTTTTGATAGAGAGACTTAATGAGAATTTGTCACCTCATGAGATCGATAAGCATAATTCCACCCAAACCAATAGTGACGTAAAGAACACTAGCTAGGGCAGTCCCAATAATCCAAGAACTAGAATGAGCTAAAAATCCCCCGAATCAAATTCGAGGGAAAATAAATTCTCACTAATTATTGAGATGATTTGACTTAGTAGTCGAAGTCTCCGCCCGCAGGAGCAGCAGCTTTGTCTTTTTCTGGTTTGTCAACTATAATACATTCGGTAGTCAATACCATGCCAGCGATAGATGCCGCATTTTGTAAGGCAGAGCGAGTTACTTTAGCAGGATCGACGATACCAGCTTCAAACATATCGACATACTCGTTAGTAGCCGCATTGAAACCAACGCTGAGGTCTTTTTCTTTAACTCTTTCAGCTACTACTGCACCATTTTGTCCTGCATTTTCAGCAATTCTTTTGAGAGGAGCAGTTAAAGCGCGAGCCACAATGGTTGCACCAGTTAAGGCTTCATCTTTGAGGTTAGCTTTGGCCCAATCTTCTAAACCGGGAGTTAAATGAGCCAGAGTAGTACCGCCACCAGGAACAATACCTTCTTCAACCGCAGCTTTAGTAGCGTTGATCGCATCTTCTAGACGTAATTTGCGGTCTTTCATTTCAGTTTCGGTAGCTGCACCCACTTTGATTACTGCTACACCACCAGAGAGTTTAGCCAAACGCTCTTGGAGTTTTTCTTGGTCGTAGGAAGATTCAGTTTCTTCGATTTGACGGCGAATTTGCTGACAGCGAGTTTGAACCGCTTTTTCATTACCTTCGGCCACAATAGTAGTGTTGTCTTTGGTAATGGTGATGCGGCGTGCTGTGCCAAGCATATCAATTTTGGTACTTTCTAATTTTAGACCTGCATCTTCAGAAATTACCTGTGCGCCTGTAAGAATAGCAATATCTTCTAACATTTGCTTACGGCGATCGCCAAATCCAGGAGCTTTGATCGCAGCTACGTTGAGAACGCCGCGCAAGCGATTGACCACTAAAGTAGCTAAAGCTTCTTTTTCGATATCTTCAGCGATAATTACCAAAGGTTTGCCTTGACGTGCAACCTGTTCGAGTACGGGAACTAAATCTTGTACTAGGGTAATTTTTTTGTCAGTAACTAACAAGAAAGGCTCTTCTAGATTAGCTTCCATGCGCTCGGTGTCGGTAACGAAGTAGGGAGAAATATAACCCTTATCAAAGCGCATCCCTTCGGTGATTTCTAGTTCGGTAGTCATGGACTTACCTTCTTCTAGAGAAATAACGCCTTCTTTGCCTACTTTATCCATTGCTTGAGCGATCATGTTGCCCACTTCTTCGTCGTTACCGGCGGAAATAGTTCCTACTTGAGCGATCGCTTTGGAGTCTTCTACTGGCTTGGCTTGTTCTTTAATTTTGCCGACTAAGTACTCAATTGCCTTATCAATACCGCGTTTGATAGCAATGGGGTTAGCACCAGCAGCAACGTTACGCAAACCTTCTTTAACAATGGCATGAGCCAATACAGTAGCTGTAGTTGTACCATCTCCAGCTACATCATTAGTTTTAGATGCAGCTTGACGAATTAAGGCTACGCCTGTATTCTCAATATGATCTTCTAATTCAATTTCTTTGGCGATTGTTACTCCATCATTAACAATTTGGGGCGCGCCAAATTTTTTTTCGAGAACTACGTTACGTCCTTTGGGACCTAACGTGACAGCGACAGCTTCAGCTAGTAAGTCGATGCCTTTTTCCAGAGCGCGACGAGCTTCGTCGTTATAGATAATTGATTTAGCCATAAATGGTTATTTTTGGTTGTAAACTAAGGATTTGGCAATGGTGATTTGTTTATTTAGCAGTAGAAATTATTTAGGATACTGCTGCGAGAATATCTTTTTCTGATAAAAGTACGTAGTCTTCGCCGCCGAGTTTGATATCAGTACCAGCGTATTTAGAATAAAGTACCTTGTCACCGACTTTTACTTCTAAAGCGGTGTAACTACCATCATCGTTACGTCTTCCAGGCCCTACGCCGACTACTTCTCCTACTTGGGGTTTTTCTTTTGCTGCATCAGGTAGATATAAACCACCGGCAGTTTTTTCTTCTGAAGCACTGACTTTAATAAATACGCGATCGCCCAAAGGCTTGACTGTTGAAACGTTAATGGTAATAGCTGCCATCGAAAATCCTCCAGATATCTAGACTGTGTTATTGCCTAAGCAAAAAAATGTGAATGTGAAAATGTCCATATATTAAGTTAGCACTCTCACCTTCCGAGTGCTAATTTAGCTAAATTTTTATTCAGATGACAACGGTGCGATCGGTGTGGTTTCCCGTACCAGGAGTAAGCAGTAATATAATTAAAAAAGCGATCGCACTAATTTGGAGTCGTAAACTTCTTTAGTGCGATCGCTTTTAAGATAAATATTTATTTTTTAATTTGAGGAGCAATAAATAGTAATTAATTACTATTTATTGCTTATTGCTTATTGTTAAACCGAAACTTCACTTAATTCGCGAGTCATATAATCAAAGGGTTCATCGATAAAAGATGTATTGCTAACTCCGGCTTCAGATGCCATATTTTTCAGCATATCTTTCATAATTTGGATACCCACAACAGTAGGGCCGATAGGGACTCCTAAAGAATTATAGGTTTCTCGCAATCCTTGTAAAACTCGCTCATCGAGGACATTCATATTACCTGCCACCAAAGCATAGCTAGCATAGCGCAAATAGTAATCCATATCTCGCAAGCAAGCAGAATAACGGCGAGTAGTATAGGCATAACCACCCGGACGAAGTAATTCGGGGACTTCTTCAAATAGTTTAGTTCCTGCTGTTCTGACGATTGAAGCAGCATTACCGCTAATCATAGTAGCAACAGTAACTCTAGCAGTTCCCGATTCAAAGTAATCTTTTAAACTGTCAATAGCATTGCGATCGAGATAACGACCGGCAACGTCATAATTTCTAATTAAGTTAGTAACAGCGTCTCGCATCTTATTTTGATTTCTCCCAACAGCAATTTTTCAGATTAGGCTGAAGAATAATTTAGCCTTATTTTATGCTTTATTTATTTATAATCCCACAAGTAGTGACTCAAACAGTGGTTTGCTTTAGAGTTCGACATGAACTCGACCAAGCTGTTTAAAATGAGTCCTAAAGCTTAAATTTTTGTTTAATTGACAAATATTTAGTAAATTTAGTCACATATTTTTAAAATCTACAGATTTAAACCAAGATATAACGTGCTAATTCTGTAACATTAACAACGAAACCTTGTACTAAGTTATTGTTTAAAGATCTTGTCAAGGTTATAAAAATTAATCTCTAAGGGAGTTATGGATCTATGGCAGAGAATGCCCAAGAAGTTTTGAAAATGATTCAAGACCAAAACATTGAATTAATCGATCTTAAATTTGTCGATTTATTTGGTATTTGGCAGCATTGTACATTTCATCGCAGTTTAATTGATGAGGATGCTTTCACCGATGGTGTAGCCTTTGATGGTTCTAGTATTCGAGGTTGGAAAGCTATTAATGCTTCAGATATGGCTATGGTTCCCGATCCTTCTACAGCTTGGATGGATCCTTTTATGGAAATACCGACTTTGAGTATGGTGTGTTCTATTAAAGAACCCCGTACAGGGGAATGGTATGACCGTGATCCTCGTTCTTTAGCGCAAAAAGCCGTTGATTATCTCAAAAGTACTGGTATTGGTGATACAGTATATTGCGGTCCTGAACCAGAATTCTTTATTTTTGATGATATTCGCTTTGGTCAAGCAGAGTATGAAGGGTTTTATCACATTGATTCTGTTGAGGGTATCTGGAATTCTGGGACTTATGAAGATAGTGGTAATTTAGGCTACAAAATCGACCACAAGCGAGGTTATTTCCCAGTCGCGCCTACGGATACTTTTCAAGATATTCGCAGTGAAATGTTGCTAACTATGGGTAAATGTGGTGTTCCCATTGAAAAACACCATCACGAAGTAGCTTCCGGAGGACAGTGCGAATTGGGCATTAAGTTTTCCGATTTAGTTCATGCTGCCGACTTTGTTTTAACTTATAAGTATGTCGTAAAAAATGTAGCCAAAAAATACGGCAAAACAGCTACTTTTATGCCCAAACCGATGTTTAACGACAACGGTACGGGAATGCACACCCATATGTCGGTATGGAAAGACGGACAACCTTTATTCTTTGGTGATGGCTATGCAGATCTTAGCGAAACAGCACTATATTTTATTGGCGGTATCTTAAAACACGCTCCTGCAATTTTGGCATTTAGCAACCCTTCTGCTAATTCTTACAAGCGTCTCGTACCTGGTTTTGAAGCACCTGTTAACTTAGCATATTCTCAAGGAAACCGTTCGGCTTCGGTACGTATTCCTTTGACTGGTAGCAACCCCAAAGCCAAGCGTTTTGAGTTCCGTTGTCCTGATCCTAGTTCTAACCCTTATTTGGCTTTCTCTGCCATGTTGTTAGCTGGTATTGATGGGGTGAAAAACAAAATAGATCCTGGCGAACCTTTAGACGTAGATATTTATGAGCTTTCTCCTGAAGAATTAAGTAAAATTCCTTCTACCCCTGCTTCTTTAGAAGGTGCATTAGAAGCCTTAGAAAAAGATCATGGTTTCTTAACTGATAGTGGCGTATTTACTACAGACTTTATTCAAAACTGGATTCAGTATAAGTTAGATGCTGAGGTCAATCCGTTGCGTTTGCGTCCTCATCCTTATGAATTTGCCTTATACTATGATTGCTAAAAGCGATCGCTCTTAAAAAGCAAAAGTTATCTGAGAATTTACGCCATACATTAATCGGGTGGGCAATGCCCACCTTGTATTTTGAGATTACTTAAAAAATTACTAGTCAAATTTTCCCAAATCTCAGTAAAATAACATAGCAGCTATTATCGGCTTTTGGAGAGGTGGCAGAGTGGTTGAATGCGGCAGTCTCGAAAATTGCTTCTGGGGCAACTCAGACGGGGGTTCGAATCCCCCCCTCTCCGTTTTTAGGAATAACGGTTAGATGATATATCTTGGCGGCTATAGAAAAGACGAATGGAAAATTAATGATGACGGAATCGCCAGATCGCCTTGAAAAAGATTCAATGGGAGAAAAACAAATTCCCGCAGATGTGTATTATGGTATTCAAACCCTCAGAGCGAGAGAAAATTTTCCCATTAGCGGGATTAAACCCCTCGATACTTATGTCGATGCTTGTCTGTTAATCAAAAAAGCTACAGCGATCGCCAATGGAGAATTAGGTTGTATTCCTCAAGAAATTTCCCAAGCGATCGTTTCTGCGGCCGATGAGATTTTAAGGGGAAAATTGCGCGATCAATTTGTCGTGGATGTCTATCAAGCCGGTGCGGGTACATCCCATCACATGAATGTTAACGAAGTTTTGGCCAACAGGGTGTTAGAAATTCTCGGCGATGTTAAGGGTAATTATAAACGGATTAGTCCTAACGATCATGTAAACTACGGTCAGTCTACCAATGATGTAATTCCCACTGCCATTAGAATTGGAGCTTTACTCGCCCTAGAACATTCCCTGTATCCCAGTTTAAATGAAGCGATCGCCACAGTCCAACAAAAAGCCGAAGAATTCCAAGATATCGTCAAATCTGGACGCACCCATATGCAAGATGCCGTACCGGTAAGGTTGGGAGAAGGGTTTCGCGCCTGGGAATATATTTTAAACGATCACAAACATAGAATTATTAACGCCGAAAAAGATTTGTATAATTTGGGCTTGGGAGGAAGTGCTACAGGTACAGGTTTAAATACTCATCCTCAATATCGCGATCGCGTGGCACGATTATTAGCAGAATTTATTGGCAAACCTTTAAAACCTGCGCCACATCTAATGGCAGCAATGCAGAGTATGAGTCCGTTTGTCAGCGTTTCTAGTTCATTAAGGAATTTGGCACAAGATTTAGTCAAAATTTCCCACGATTTACGCCTGATGGATTCGGGACCGAAAACGGGATTTAAAGAAATTCAGTTACCAGCAGTACAACCGGGATCATCAATTATGCCCGGTAAATACAACCCCGTGATGGCAGAAATGACTTCTATGGTATGCTTTCAGGTAATGGGATACGATACGGCGATCGCTCTGGCGGCTCAGGCAGGTCAATTAGAATTAAACGTGATGATGCCTCTAATTGCCTACAATTTGATTCATAGTATTGAAATACTAGGCAATACTATTGCTAGCTTGAGTAAACGCTGTCTGGCAGGAATTACCCCTCGTCGCGATCGCTGTTTGGCATATGCTGAGGGTAGTCTGGCTTTAGTTACCGCACTCAATCCTCATCTCGGCTATCTCAATGCGGCTGATGTAGCGAAGGAGTCTTTGGAGACAGGAAAATCGATTCGCGAAATAGTATTGGAAAAAGGTTTGATCAGTGAAGGGGAGTTGGCCAAAATTTTGGATTTAGAACAGATGAGTAGTTTGCCAGTTAATCAGTAATCAGCAGGGACGAACGGACGTTCACCCCTACAGTAAGCTAATTTATGATCTACTATTTACTGTTGAATGCGGGAGGGAAATTCTGGTACGCCTGTAATTCCTGGGATTTGTACTTGAAAGATTGAACCTGCACCACTACCTTCTCTAGCACGATTGTCGCCTCCTGCGGTAGTTACGTATATTTTACTGTAATCTTCGCCACCAAAAGTAACGCTACTAACTTTTAAAGCAGGAAACCGAATGCGTAAAACTTCCTGACCATCGGGACTATAGCGAAATAAATGACCTCCATCCCATCGCGCTGACCAAATATACCCCTGAGAGTCTACAGTCAAACCATCCGGTACTCCCTCCCCTGGAGGTGTAACAATGTGAATGGCGCGATCGCTCAAATTTCCTGTTTCTACATCGTATTTAAATTTATAGATGGTACGGCGATCAGAATCGGTAAAATAGAGATACTGAAGATCGCGAGTAAATCCCATACCATTGGGTACGGTAAGTCCTGATAACAGGAGTTGATAAGAACCATCGGGATCGATACGGTATAAGTGACCAGGACGTTCTGGAGTAAACATTGTTCCTGTAAATACTCTTCCCTGGGGGTCAGCGATCGCATCATTGAACCGAGTATTTCTTTCTGCCGGAATTTCAGGAATGATTGTAGTAATTTCCCCCTCTTGCCAACGCTCCACCGTACCTTTAGTTTTAAACAACAGTAACGAACCATCTGCTTGAATGGTTAAAGCACCTACAGGTTCACCTGAGTATATTTGTTCTATTTGATCCGATGCAGGATAATAGCGAAATATTTGTCCTTGAGGAATATCCGTCCAATAAAGACAGCGATGTTGGGAATGCCAAAGAGGAACTTCGGCATTGTGGTGAGGTACATCAATTAAAATTGTAGTTTCTTGCATGACTGGCATCATTTAGACTCCCAAAGAACATTTCTCCATAGTTGATCGAGATCTGTACAAAATCTATTGATTCGTCCGATGTCTTTCTTACCAACTTCTAAAACCGCTTCATCATCATAGCTGTTAACTAACCTCTGATAAGGTCGCGCTATCTAGTAGGTTTTTCCAATCTCTAATTACTGATTTCCAAGATCGCCATTCCTGCCGCCAACAATTAAATTCCCAATCGCTGATAGATTTCATCTAAATTTTTCAGATGACCATTGGGATCGAAACAGGCATCTATTTCTTCGGGAGATAAGATATTAGTTACAGTTTCATCTTGGGAAATCAAAGCGCGAAAATCTCCGTCTGGTTTGTTCCAAGCTGTATGGGCGCAACCTTGGACTACTCTATAGGCATCTTCGCGATTCATACCTTTTTCTACTAAGGCCAATAACACTTTTTGACTGAAAATAACTCCGCCATAAACGTTCATATTACGTTTCATGTTTTCGGGATATACCAGCAAGTTTTTCACCAAACTAGTAATCTCTTTCAACATAAAATGAGTCAGAATGCAGCTATCAGGTAGAATTACCCTTTCAACAGAACTATGGGAAATATCTCGTTCGTGCCACAAAGCAACGTTTTCTAGGGCAGCTACCGCATTACCTCGAATAATTCTCGCCATTCCCGTCAATCTTTCCGAACGGATGGGGTTGCGCTTGTGGGGCATCGCCGAAGAACCTTTTTGCTTTTTAGAGAAAAATTCTTCTACTTCTAGGACATCCGTACGCTGAAGGTTGCGAATTTCTACGGCAAAACGTTCGACCGAAGCAGCCAATAAAGCCAACTGCTGGACGTATTCTGCATGGCGATCGCGAGAGATTACCTGAGTTGAGGCACAATCTGGTTCTAAACCCAATTTCTGACAGGCGATCGCTTCAACTTGTGGATCGACATTGGCATAAGTTCCCACTGCACCTGATATTTTACCCACAGCGATATCCTGACGTAATCTTACCAAGCGATCGCGATTGCGTAAAACTTCTGCTAGCCAACCTGCTAATTTAAAGCCAAAGGTAATCGGTTCAGCATGGATACCATGAGAACGTCCTACCATAAACGTATAACGGTGTTGTTGTGCCTGATAGCGAATTGCCTGCACTAATTCTTCGAGTTTTTCCAAAATCAGATTTAAACTGGCAACTAACTGTAAAGCAATGCCAGTATCTAAAACATCGGAACTAGTTAATCCTAAATGGATATATCTTCCTGCATCGCCGACATACTCATTGACGTTAGTTAAAAAAGCAATCACATCATGACGCACTTCGGCTTCAATTTCTAATACTCTGGCGGGATCAAAATCAGCCTTGGCTTTAATTTCATCCACTGCTGCTTGAGGAATGTAACCCAATTCTGCTTGTGCTTCACACACTGCTATTTCTACTTGCAGCCAGGTTTTAAATTTATAGTTATCAGTCCAGATTTTGCCCATTTCAGGCAGAGTATAGCGTTCGATCATGATTACAGCAGCTTATAACGTTCCCATAGAGCAATAAATATGCCAAAGTTGGCACGATGTTAATTGTACAACTATGTCTGCTCGATTCACTAAAGTCTGGCACCCACTAGCCAAGCCTCTAACCAGAAATTTCCTGTAATTCTGCATAGAGCAAATTTGCCTCTTTTAAAAGATAAGTTGGTAAACTGTTATGGTTAATTTCTCTTGAGCGTGGTTGGCGTATTTGAGATGCGAAGGAAATCAAGGCTTTTGGGTTGCTGCTTTCTATGACTTCCGCCAAATTTTTGAGTCCCAATTGAGGATTGTCACATAGCTTGTCATAATTAAAAAAGTTAATCCCTTCAGCATGATTCTCCAGCAGATGTTTGTAACTAGCAAGCCAATATTCCAGCCAAAAAGCCAAGGTTTTAGCATTTCGCGATTGGCGTTGATCGTACCAGCCATCAAAATCGATGGGGCGTAAATTCTGCCCAAAATCATAATGACCGATCGCTTTCATGTATCTTGAAGCAAAGTGATCGCTTTGGTGAATGTTTAAGAAGTTGAGATGCTGCTGGAGTAAAGAGCCAGCATGACGTAGAGGATCGCGAAAGGGGACAATAATAGTTGAATTGGGATAGAGTTGGCGTAAAATCTTGATTCGAGCAATATTAGTGTTATTCTTAGAGACGTAACGAGTGAAGCTTTTCAGGTTAGGACGACGTAAAAGAACAATTTTTCGCAGATGAGAATCAAAAAATTGATTAAATGCTTCATTTTGTTCATAGTCCCAAGGAATCAGGCGATCGCGATGATAATGGCGTTGCCAAAAGGTTTGCCAGATCGTTTCTTCTAATGCTTCATGGCTGTCGGGACTAATTTGCATCCCATCACCATGAGCGCGCTCTATAGATGCTACCTGACGTTGAAAAATCTGAGAAAAGCGATTCCACAAACAGGGAATCATCACAAAAGGCATATCGCGGTAGCAGTGGGCAGCAAATTCAGCGGAACTAGCACAACATTCTAGTAATAAAGTCGTTCCAGCCCTGGGAAGAGCAGTGATGAATACAGGTTTCGTGTTTTGATAATTAGCAAGCTGTTTGGAGAATAGACGATCTTCTAAATCCGCTAGAGTTATTTGGGCAGTGTAGGTATTGAAAGCAACCTGATGTAAGGTTTGGTCTAGTGGGGAATAACTGCTAGTTTTGGCATGATGAACCTTCTTTTGGCGATTGAACTGGAAGTATAGTAGAGCGATCGCCAATATACTACTAACAATTAAAAATACTGGGGAAACAGTTGTGGATAAAACAGCAGAGAGGGAAATCCAGCCAAATAAATCGCCCAACCACAATATTCCTAAAGGAATTAAAATCGCGATCGCGCCACCTAATGCCAAAATAAAAAATAGTCCCAACAGTCTTAGAGAATTTTTTTGCAGTTTAGACTCTTTTTGTTCGTCCCTTAAGCGAGAAGAACTGATAATCTTCATAGAGTGGAGGGCGATACGGACAACATTTTGGCTTTTTTTTGTCACTCCCAAAAGCTGAATTAAAACCACAAAACCAACAACCAGTATTATCGCCCCAACCCACTGATTCATAGTTTTTCTCCTTCTTTTTCTGACACCTCTTTAGCTTCATTGGCAGACTGTTGACGCTTCTTAAGAAATCTTTTCATGGGATACCATAAAAAACCAAATAAAGCTGCAATAACTCCCACAATAATTGCTAACAAAGCTCCTAAAGCTGCAATTCCCGTCCCAGGACCGACATAAGCCATAGCAGGCTGCTGAACAAGAAGAACTAGCAATAGGGTGAAGCTAAAAATGCTAATCAATAATGGTGTTTTCAGTTTCATTGTGAATTTAGGTATTAAAAATTTTGCTTGCTATTACTTTATTCTTTTGGAGTAAATAGTTCGGTATACTCTGGAGATAAACGCTGCACTTCCCCAACAACTCCCACAATTCCAGGCTCGACGTAGTTAACATATTCCCACACGACTTTCCCCTGGGGATTTATTTCAAAACCCCTGCCAGCCATAGATTCGGTGATCAATAAATTACCATTGGGTTGCCATTGATGTTTGCCCATCACCCTAGTAAAAAATTGATCATCTTTGCTACCCTCAAAGAACACTTGGTGATGATTATCTTTTGCCGAAATGATTGTAATCTTGCTTTTACGTTCTGGTTCGTTAGCATTATTATTATCAAAAACTGAGATAGTATCGCCGTCAATAAAATCTGGGTCGTGTTGTCTGACAAACTGACCTGTAGAAATATATTTGATCTCTTCGCTTTCGACATTAAATACAAAAATAGTATTAATATTACGCAAAGAAACCATGACATCCCCTGGCTGAAAAAAACCAGGCTTCATTTGAGCAGAGAAAGGTTCAAGATCATTTAAGTGCAAGATATCAGTCTTACCTAACAAGCGATCGTCCCCCTGTATAACTGTATTCTCGTTGTTGAGATTACCCAGATAAAGCAGTCCTGTATAGCCATTTTTACGGAGAAGATCGGCAACATACCACTCGCGCAAAATCTTACCTTCAGGACTAATTTCTAAAATTGTTTCTTCGTAAAACGGCGGGAGCAAATTTGGTAATCGAGCAACTCTTTCCGTTTGATATTTCGTCCCTGATACCCACAAGTTACCATCATCGTGTTGGTGAATTGAATGATGGGTTAGGTAAGGTAAACGCCAAACAACTTGGCTATTGCGATTGAGACGAACTAAGCCTTTGCTTTCAAAGTTAAAAACTAGATCGCCATTTTCCATAACCACAGCACCGTGAATATTGGTGCCTGGCTGGGACTGAGGAACTATATTTTCGGGTAAATGTTCTGGGTTAGGCCAGATTTTAAACCAATCTATATCCCACTTATGAACCGTATTACCATTTAAGTCGATGATCTTAGCTAATATGCTGCGTTCTGCTGCTATTTCCGTTACTAAAGATAATCCTGGCTGAGTCTGGCTAATATTTTTAATTACCTCCGATGGCGGTTTACCAGAACGTATATAAAACCAAGGAAGTTGCTCCGATTTTTGCTCGCGAATCTGCGACCATCCCTTCATAGCTTCTGTATAAAGTTGGTAAGGAAAAAGTTTTAACTCTCTGGCAAAATAACCAACATTAAAAACTATAAACGTACTGGAAAGAATGAATGATATTAAACTAAATTTGGACGAAGACATCTATGACTAAAGTTATCAGCAGCTTTTTAATACCATAACATTGTCTTGAATACTTATAAGTATAAAGAATTTAATTGATAAAACTGTTACCATCACAATAAATAGTTTGATGCCAACAAACGTTACTTAAATTAGCTTTAAATAAATTGGCCCCAATTAGATTGGCGTGACTTAGATTAGCGTGACTTAAATTAGCTTGGGTTAAATCGGCAAATAATAATCCTGTGCGATGAAGGTTGGCTTGAGATAAATCTGCTTCAATTAAGTTGGCGTTAAACAGATTAGCTCCAGAAAGATTGGTTGCTTTTAAAGTAACCTGAGTTAAATTGGCATTGCTTAATTCTGCTTCTGCAAGATTGGCTTGAGTTAGATTCGCCTGACTTAAATTTGCACCTTTGAGATTAGCTCCTACTAAATTAGCGTGACTTAAATCTGCTTGAGATAAGTTAGCCTGACTTAAATCGGCATAGCTTAAATCTGCTCGTGCTAGATTAGTTTTATTCAGACTGGCTCGATGTAAATAAGCCCGAATTAAAATTGATTGTTGTAGATTAGCTTGGGTTAAATTAGCTTTAGTCAAAATTGCTTTACTAAAGATAGCCTCTTGTAAATTAGCCGCCATTGAGTTAGCTCCTACTAAAGTAGCACCCGTAAAATTAGCGGCGATCGCTTTGACATTTTCTAATTGGCTGTTTACCAAATTAGAATTAATTAAAGTAGCCGATGATAGATCTACGTGCAATAGTCTGGCGTTACTAAAAATTGCGCCACTTAAATCGGCTTGTTTCAAAGAACTATAAGATATTTGTGCTTGAGAAAAATTACTGTCTATTGCTTGAATGCTCTCTAAATTACATTGAGATAATTGTGTTTGTTTGAAAGTAGCATTAATTAGCTTACTTTTAGAGAGATCGCTCTGATGAATTTGCCCTCGATTAAAATTAATTTTATTCAGATTTGCGCCTTGAAAATCGAATCCTATAATTTGGATTTCACTAAAATCACGAGTTCCTAGTTGATATTCAACTAATAAATCCGATCTTCCATCAAGATGTTGGTTATTCATACAAAAAGTTATTAATTTGCCACCTCCAGGCAAATATTTAGTATTTTCTAGAAAGTTGGGTTTTTACTGCGATCAAAATTAAAATCTGAATGATTGTTGACTTTCACTAGACAAATTTTAAAGTGAAAAATTATTAAATATAGCTAACCAAATAATTGCTATGTTTACTTGTCATAAAAAGCTAAAAACTATGCACCGATCGCCTTAAAGATTTAGGTACAATTAACTAATTATTTTTATTAGTTACTGATGCCAATAGCCCACAGGCGCGATCGCATTTTAAGGTTTATTGTTTTATGGCTTAAATAACTTCCCCTACTGAGAATAAGTTTCGTCTTAAAGCAGGTAATTTCTGACTGCTAAATCGACGACAGCATTTGCCTAGAACTTTTTTTACCAACCAGGTCTAGGCATTAAACTAGAAAAATCTTTAGTTTTGCGCTTGTCAATCCAATTTCTTGCCGTGCTGATGCCGATTTGCGGAAACATACAGTCATGAAAAATATATATGGTCACTTATAGCATTTGTAAAGGAGCAAATCAATTGTTTGATACTTTTATTTATAAATAGCCTTTTACAGTTTTTTGGAATTTATTTAAGTCAGTTGTCGGACTTGTTCTGCATTGTCGAGTAAAATCTGAGGGTTGGCTTGTTCGGGAGAGATAATATTAATTAAGCCACGAGCTTCAACAGTAACTTGAGGATTAATTAACATATTTCGGCCAGATTGGGCGGTGGTAGCGTTTTTGTCCCAAATTTCAGTTAGTTTATGGCGAATTTTCTCAAATTCCTCGATGTTTTCAAAGTTTACCAAAGTAAAGTAACGCTTGACTCCTACATCTTTTACTTCTAAAGCATAAACATCGAAGTTAAGTTGGGGACTTTGGGGGAATTTAACCAGATTACCAGTTAAAGTTTCCTGCCGACCATTCATTAATGCGATCGCATCGATAATTTTTAAAGGTTTTTCTGCCGTAGTATCTAACTGTAAATGGGTAGGTTGTGAGGGATATGGTTGAATTTGATAGGTAAGCTCGATAATATCTCCTCGATATAAGCCCTGAGTGTATTCGGTTGCCGTGACAAAAACTGGGATAACGCCATCTTGATGTTCGACGACTAAGACTTTACCATCTTCAGAGATAGCGTGTACCTTACCGATAAAACTGTTGCGCTCGCGTAATTGGGTAGGAATATCTACTTCGTGTCGATAAGGGGCAAAATTTGGGGGCTGCTGCCAAGATTCTAGGATTTTAACCATCTTTACAGCAATATGCTGTTGCGGACTGGGATTATCGATAAAATTACCCCTAATGCAAAGGCGATCGTGACGCTTGACTTGATTTAAAATATCCAGAGAAGTGGCATCCTTGGGGACTAAAGAGAATTCGCGATGACTGAAAAAATTATCTGGTTCCCGTACCGAGAGAACGTACATTTGAGATTGACCCACCGCACCATGAATTCTGCCGATTAACCCGCTATTTGTCAATTCTTGAGATAATTTGCCCGATTCTAAACCTTGATAGACTTCGGGATGATAGACACACGAGCGATCGCCCTCACTTAAAACTTGGGGAACAAAAACTGCAATTATAGTCAAGCAAATTAATAAAGCGTATAGATATTTTTTAGTCATTAGTTATTGGTAGGGGCGCACGGCCGCGCGCCCCTACAGTTATTAGTTACCGATTATCATTTACCGTTTAATGGTCAATGTTCAATGAAAATTACATTCTTTCTAAAACAGGAATTCCTAATAAAGATAAACCGAGTTTGAGGGTGCGGGCAGTGATATCTGACAAAATTAAACGAGAAGTACGAGTGGGTTCTTCTGTATTTAAAATCGGACAGTTGACATAAAATTGATTGAATTTTTGAGCCAGTTCAAATAGATATTGACAGATGCGATTTGGTAGTAAACTTTCTTCCACATCTTTAATTACTGCTGCAAACTGTAAAATGTGTTTAGCCAAGACTAGTTCTTCATCTGTTTCTAAAATAATTTGAGTGTTTGTATTTAATTTTTGAAAATCAATATTGCCTTTTCTACTAATACCTTGGGGTCTGACATAAGCATATAGTAAATACGGGGCAGTATTGCCTTTTAAATCCAGCATTTTATCGTAGTCAAACCGATAATCAGAAGTACGATTTTGACTTAAATCTGCATATTTAACTGCACTGATTCCCACTACTTCAGCCACGCGATCGATAAATTCTTCTGTTTCGGTTCTATCTTCTTCATCTAAACGAGATTTCAAATCATTTTTAGCTTTAATTATTGCTTCATCTAATAAATCTTTTAATTTAATAGTTTTCCCCGCACGAGTAGATAATTTCTTACCATCTTTTCCTAAAACTAAACCAAAAGGTACGTGAACTATCCGAACATTTTCTGGTAAAATTCCCGCTCTTCTTGCTACTTGAAAAACTGCTGCAAAGTGACTGCTTTGTCCGGCATCGGTAACATAAATAATTTTATCTACACCATCTTGTTCTACCCGATATTTTAAGGCTGCTAAATCGGTAGTTGCATAATTAAAACCGCCGTCGGTTTTCTGCACAATTAATGGTAACCGATCGCCATCTTTATTGGTAAATCCTTCTAAGAAAACGCACTTTGCACCTTCACTTTCTTCTAATAAACCTCTATCTTCTAATAAGGCAACAATGTCAGATAAAAAAGGATTATAAAAAGATTCTCCTCTTTCCTCTAACTCGATATCCAGTAAATCGTAAATCACCTGAAATTCCTTACGAGATTGAGCGCAGAGTAACTTCCATGCATGACGACTATCTTCCGCACCTGCTTGCAGTTTAACAACTTCTTGTCTGGCAGTTTCTTTAAACTCTGCATCCTCATCAAAGCGAATCTTGGCTTTTTTATACAGAGAAACCAAATCTTGAATATCTAAAGCATTAGCCGTAGTTAACGCTTCGGGATAAGCTTCCCGTAGATAAGCAATCAACATACCAAACTGAGTACCCCAATCTCCAACATGATTGAGACGCAAGACATCATAACCCCGAAATTCCAAAAGACGGGCAATAGAATCCCCAATAATAGTAGAACGTAAATGTCCTACGTGCATATCTTTAGCAATATTGGGACTGGAAAAATCGATGACTACTTTAGGAGATGACTTTACTTTTTCAATACCCAGTCTGGCATCAGCTTGAATTTTTTTGAGGGAGTCAACCAGATAACTAGGTTTGATGGTAAAGTTAATAAAACCAGGCCCTGCTATAGTTGGGGTTTCGCAGATTTCCCCACAATTAAGATTGTCGATAATTTCAGTCGCGATCGCTCTTGGAGCTTGTTGTAGTTTTTTGGCTAATGATAGAGCTACATTAGACTGATAGTCACCAAATTTGGGATTGCTGGCAACTGCAATTAAAGGATCGCTGTCGGCTAATTCTTCACCAAAAGCCGCCACCAAAGCCTGGCTGACAGAATTTTCTAATTGTTTGAGGATAGAAGTCATAAAATAGCTGACGGATATATGGTTTTAAATTGAACCTCCCATCGCGGGACGCGAGGGATTCCCATATAGACTCTTGTCTAGACTGTAATAGTCCCCGACAGAACGCCATGACTGGGCTGTTTCTTGGACGGGTCGCTCATGGGGGAAACCACCAAGACCGCGCCCGTCCGCTTAATCACGGGCATTCCGACCGCGATCTTATCTAAACCTTTAAATTAAATTCTATTTGCTCTATTTGTTTAAATGTTGGTTGTAACTTGTAGTTGTAAGTAAGATTAAGCATTTCGACAGAGATGCTAATGTTAATACTTATATTATACTACACATTTTACAATTTAATTAATTATTTTTTAAAATAAGAAGTAATTACCGAGGTTTTAGGGCGATTAATTATTGAGGATCTGACTTGTGGTTTTTCGAGATTCTTATAAATTAGTTTATTACTAATATCATCATCCCATGACAAAAAAAAGAGATGAGCTTAATACCCATCTCTCACAGTGACACGCACATCAATTAACGCAACGCAGGATTATGGCGAATTAAACTCATAAACTCCTGACGGGTTTTCGCATCATCAGCAAACACACCTCTAACCGCACTGGTAGAAGTCCAAGAGCCAGGTTTTTGTACTCCCCGCATCACCATACACATATGGGTCGCTTCTACTACTACCGCTACACCTTTAGGTTGTAATAATCCTTGAAGTGCATCAGCGATTTGGGCGGTTAATCTTTCCTGTACCTGCAAACGTCGTCCGTACATTTCACAAATACGAGCAATTTTTGACAACCCGATTACCTTACCATCAGGAATATAAGCTACATGAGCGCGACCGAGAATAGGTAAGATATGGTGTTCGCAGGAGCTGAACAGGTCAATATCTCGAACCAAGACCATTTCATCATTATTTTCGTGAAATACTGCCCCATTGAGGAGTTCATCTAAAGATTGATGATAGCCAGAAGTTAAAAATTTTAGGGCTTTAACCACTCTTTTGGGAGTATCTCTTAAGCCCTCGCGATCTGGATCTTCTCCCAATCCCAATAGCAAAGTCCTTACCGCTTGGCGCATCTCCTCTTCAGAAACAGGAGGAGGACAAGTCATTTGAGGTTTCCTCAAATGCGTGAGATGTCCGTGCTGTTGTATAGTAGTTAATTTGGGTAAATGGGGATTAGTATCAGTGTTGTTGCTTTGATTTGGTTCGGATTTAGCTAAGGTCATTTCAGTTTTCAGTTATTAGTTATTCAAGAAAGCGCATGGGTTAGCGCAAGGTTGTTACTGCTTCAAAGTCAGCAATTGAATTAGATTAAATTAAACAGTAACAGAGGTAGCCAAACAGTTATTTAGCTGTTGACAAAGTTTATCAGTATCTAAATGACGACCGATAAAGACTAACTGGTTAACAGGAGGAGTAGACCAAGGTTCGGACTTAATATCGCTGCGTTGTCCACAGAGTTGAAAAATGTGGCGTAACTTACTTCCTGCAAACCAAATAATTCCTTTAGCACGAAATACTTCTAGAGGTATTTGTTTATTTAAAAACTGTTGAAATTTATAGACATCCAAGGGTTTATCGCTATGAAAGGATAGGGATACGAAACCATCGGCTTCTAAGTGATGGGAATGATGGTGGTGATGTTCTCGATCAACATAATTATCTGTTGCAGTTAAGCCCACGTCTAAAATTAACGGTAAGGGGACTTGGGCATATTGAGTGTGAATAATTCTGGGATTTTGTTTGATAGATGCAATATAAGTTTCTAATGCGGTTAACTGTTCTTTACTTATTAAATCGGTTTTATTTAATAATAAAATATCCCCATAAGCAATTTGTTTATACGCCACTTCGCTATTAAAATGTTCTGGGGTAAAGGTTTCCGCATCAACTACAGTAATTACCGAGTCAAGGTGTGTAAAATCACGAAAATCCGAGCCAACAAAAGTCAGAATAATTGGTAAAGGGTCAGCTACACCAGTAGTTTCGATAATTAAACGCTCTACTTTTTCTTCTCTAGCTAATATCCTTTTGACTGCTTCTACTAATCCCTCATTAATAGTGCAGCAAATACAACCGTTGCTTAATTCCACCATGTCATCATCATAGGAAACCAGAAGTTGAGCATCAATATTGATGTCTCCAAACTCGTTAACCAACACTGCAACTTTCTGCTTATGGTTATTATTTTGTAGAATTTGATTGAGTAGGGTGGTTTTACCGCTACCGAGAAAGCCAGTGATAATGGTGACTGGTAAGGGGCTGATACTTGGGGAGGGACTGTGTTTTGAAGAAACCTCAAAACCTTGAACGCCCTGTAATCCTGCCTGAGAAATCTCTAACATGGTGAAGAGCAGCTATTTAGTTTACAAAAGTTTATTATAACGATAATCGTTCTCAAAATAAAGCTAGAAAAGACAATTTAGTTAATCAGAGAGGAAATTTACTGCCACGTTGATGCGATCGCGCTTAGTTACAAAGCTTTCTTAGTAGGTGACTTTCAAGCCTTACTCGCTATTTAGATATTAATCATCACTTTAGAACAAAATTTAATTAAAAATATAACCAATAAAATATTTAAAATTAATACAAGAGAACATATCAAACTGGTTTAATAATAATGCAAGATTTCTTTAACAACGTCGCCCGTTATCCCCGCTACCTAATTAGTTTGATTTTGGGAATTTTTTGGGCTTTTTTCGGACAACTGAAGCCATTTCTCAAAAATCCCATTACCGCGATCGCTCTATTTGGGTTTTTAGGTGGTAGCTTTGTACTCCTCTATTTAACATTAGAAGCAATGTTAGGCATAAACTAAAAACAATTAGCCAATAGCTAATTTTACTACTTCCTAATATTTATTAGTAATTATGATCCCTCTCAAGGATGAAAATCCCACTTACATAACTCCCTTTATAGTTTATGCTTTAATAGCAATCAATGTTGCTGTTTTTCTGCATCAAATTTCATTAGGCAGCGATTTAGATGATTTTTTTCAGCTTTATGCTGTAATTCCCAGAGAATTAAGTGCTAGCTTGGCTGGCGCACCCCCCGATCAACCCGTACCAGAAATAGCCACTTTGATTACCTCCCAATTTTTACATGGGGGGTTGATGCATATTGGAGGAAATATGCTGTTTCTGTGGACTTTCGGTAATAATATCGAAGAAGATTTGGGACACTTCAAATTTTTGTTTTTTTATCTGACTTGTGGGGTGTTAGCTGGTTTAACTCATTGGTTTTTTGCGATGCAGTCTAGTATACCAACAATTGGAGCCAGTGGGGCGATCGCAGGAGTTATGGGAGCATATATTATTAAATATCCCAAAGCCAAGATTGTTACCTTAATTCCTTTGGGATTTTTTTTAACTACCGTCCGTATTCCCGCAGTTTTCTTTCTGGGTTTTTGGTTTGTACAACAGGCTATTAGCAGTGTAGCCTCTTTAAGTATGCCAGAAGCTGCTGGTGTGGCATATTGGGCCCACGCTGGAGGCTTTATCTTTGGCGCGCTTTTAGGGCCTCTGTTGGGGTTAATGAGCGATCGCTAGATATACTTAACTTGGGCATTGTGTAAAATACACAGTATTGCCTAAGTTTACTATAGTTTTAAACGTGCTGCACGTAGCCGATCGCCCCTACTTCAAATTAGCTAAAAATTACGTCACTGACGATTGCCAGACCAACTGATCCAATGGTGTGAAGTATGTTGTTGTTTTCTTTCGCCACTATCGAAATAAACTGTTTCTAAGTTAGCACCTTGGGTATCGGCCACAGTCAGATCGCTTCCAGCCAATTTAGCGTCAGTTAGATCTGCATGACTTAAATCTGTACCGTTAAAATCGACATCGGTTAAGTTGGCACCACAGAGGTTAGCTTGATGTAAATTAGCATAGCGCAAATCTGCACCACTAAGGTCTGCACCTCGAAGATCAGCATTAACTAATTCTGCGCCAATTAAATTAATTTCAGTAAGATTTGCTCCCACCAAAATAGCGTTATTGAGTTCTGTATTAGTTAAATTAGCTTGCTTGAGACAAGCACCGCTCAAATCAGCATTATTGAGATCTGCATGACTCAAATCAGCTTGAGTTAAATTAATTCGCGTTAAATCAGCAGCATTAAGATTAGCTGAATGTAAACTTACACCCGTAAAATTTATTTCCTGGTTTCTATATCGTTTGAGAAGTTCCTTAGCTTTCACGATCGCTTTTCCCTCCAACATTTAAATGATTTAATGTTGCCGAATGGGTAATAATCTTTTGGGGTATAGGTCTATCTATTAACTAACAAAAAAGCTTCAGGAGCTAAATCTATTAATTACCATGTTTAACCATGGCTATTTTTTTAGATTTTCGCTCGATATTAAATTATTACTTTTGAGCAACACCAGTGACTAGCTAACCTGAGTTAATTTGCTATTAATTATTGCAAGTACAACACTCATGTTAGCTACACATTAAATTACTTTCGTAAAATGTAATCTTTGATATTTATCATTTTGCCATTAAATATCTTGACGAAAACTAAAAAGTTGTAAAAAGTTACTCAAGCTAATATAGCAATCGGTTGTCATTGGTGAAAAACAACAGATGACAAAGAACAGATGACTAATAACTATCGATATGAGAATATTCACAACTCAAATATCATTTATCTAAATCCCTTAGATAAATGATATTTTTCGATACTTTGATAGTTATGGTTGTGGTCGTAAAGATGGCAGGTATTAGTCACCTTTTGAACTAAAGCCCAATTAAATTCACAATCTGGATAGAGATAATCTCCCCAATTTTCTACCAAACTTTGATGTGCTTGACGCAAATTGTACCAAGGAATAGCAGTAGTTACGTGATGGGGAATGTGAACATTAATATCATGGCAAAGAAACTCTACCCACCAGGGATATTTGCAGTTAACAGTACCAGATAATTGAGCGCGAGCTTCACTCCATTCTTGAGGTTCAGTAAACGGAATTTCTGGCATAGTATGATGAAACATCGTAAAAGTACTCATCCAGAAATGGTAGACTAACCAGGGTATAATCCAAAATTTAATTAAACCAGTAATACCAGTAGTAATTATTAGTGCGGGAAAACCAATTGCAGCACTAATTAATACCAATAACACTGAAAAACGCACCTGTTGGCGTTCTTTCCCTGTAAATTGCTGCCAATTAAAATGCAAATTATACCAATGTGCAATTGAACCCAGCCACCAAAATTTACCACGCATCCTTCTGTATAACCATTGCAGGGTTGTGGAAGAGCGATCAAATATTTCTGGCGTAAAAGGATCCCAAGCATTATCTACACCCAATTTATTAGTATGTTTGTGATGGTAGTTGTGTAAAATTCGCCAAGCGTGAAAAGGGTAAATAATCGGTATAGTTACAATATGTCCTACTAAATCATTAACCCAAAGGCGATTAGAAAAAGAACGATGGCCGCAATCATGAGCGATTACAAATAAACCCTGTAAACTCGTTCCTAAAAAGATCCAAGCCAAGGGGAGTAAAAACCAGGGAGAAATTGCCACTAGCCAGTAACCCAAACCGACACAGAGAACGTTAATAATTACTTTTGACCAAGCTTTGCGAGGATTTTTAACAAATACTTCTTTAGGTAAAGTGTTGATAATATCCCGAAGTTTGATGTTGTTTTCTAGCCGATTGGGTTTTGAAATGGGGGGCGATACTGCTGTCATAAATTTTTTCAAGACAAGAATTACGGTTATATAGTCGAAAATTGGCACATAAAAATCCTGCTAGCTACCAGCAGCGTAGCAGGGAGAATCAAGCCAAAATTTTTAGACAGCAATTACAAATTAGAGGCAAAATCTGCCCGAAACTAGGATAATATACTGTTTTTGTTTTAAAACTTTAATCTTTATAACATAGTTAGGCAATCTTGTGAGAAAAGCTGACAAAATTGCCTGAGATTTTTAACTACTTTCTATTTCTGTAAAGGCGAACGGCTGGTCGCTCCTACTTGCTTTTTGCGACCTCTGGCTAGAATAGAAGACTAGGAATCATTTCATATTGTATTGTACTTTAAAACATAACATATTTCAATGGCAGAAGCTACAGCAATTCGTCACTCCAAAGCGATCGCAACAACTCCCCGTATTTCCTATCAAGTTGCCATGTCGCAACCAACTTCTCATTTATTTGAAGTCAGTTTACAAGTAGAAAATTGGCAAAAGTCAGTATTAGATTTGAAGATGCCTGTTTGGACTCCTGGTTCTTATTTGGTTAGGGAGTATGCACGGCACGTTCAAGATTTTACGGCTGAATCTAGTCAAGCTAAAAAAGTTTTAAATAGTAAAAAAATTAGCAAAAATCACTGGCAAATTTCTACACTAAACTGCTCGGAAATCACTATTAGTTATCGCGTTTTTGCCAATGAATTAACGGTAAGAACCAATCATTTAGACGCTACTCATGGTTATTTTAATGGCGCGGCTTTATTCTTGTTTATTCCTGGTTGGGAAAAACAACCAATTGAAGTCAAAATTTTACCACCTGTGGATTGGCAAGTAACGACTACTTTACCTGTAGTAGATAGAGGGAATAATCTTTTTCAAGCACCAGACTTTGATACTTTAGTAGATAGTCCTATAGAAATAGGGCAACAAAAAATATATGATTTTACGGTTTTAGATAAACCTCATTCTCTAGCGATTTGGGGTCGGGGTAATGCTAAAGCCGAAAAAATTATCGAAGATACCCGTAAAATTATTGAAACAGAAGCCGCAATATTTGGCGGTTTACCCTACGAACGATATTTATTTTTGCTGCATCTATCTGGTAGCGGTTATGGAGGATTAGAACATAAAAATTCCTGCACTTTAAATTATCCTCGATTTGGCTTTAGCGATCGCGATAAATACAATCGTTTCTTACAATTAGTGGCACATGAATTTTTCCATCTTTGGAATGTTAAGAGAATTCGCCCCAAAGCCTTAGAAACTTTCGATTATGAAGCAGAAAATTACACGACTTCTTTGTGGTTTTGCGAGGGGGCTACTAGCTACTACGATACTTTGATTCCCCTGAAAGCTGGTATCTACAATCGCCAGACTTTTTTAGAAAATATCAGTAAAGATTTAACTCGTTATCTCACCATACCGGGGCGTAAAGTACAGCCTTTAGGAGAATCTAGTTACGATGCTTGGATTAAACTTTATCGCCGCGAAGTTCATAGCGACAACAATCAAATTTCTTATTATTTAAAGGGAGAATTAGTATCATTGCTGATAGATTTATTAATTAGAGGCAAACATCACAACCAGCGATCGCTCGATGATATTATGCGCCTGATGTGGCAGCGTTTCGGTATCGATGAAATTGGTTTTAGTTCCCAACAACTCAAAGCTACCATTGCTGAAGTAGCAGCAGAAGATTTAGATAGTTTCTTCACTCTCTGTCTCGACTCTACCGAAGAATTACCCTTCGAGCAATATCTCGAACCTTTTGGGCTGTATATTAAAACAGTAACCGAACCAGAAGCCGTCCCCTACATAGGAATTAAAGTGCAAACAGAAAGCGAGCGAGAAATTATTAAGTTTATTGAAGCTGATTCTCCTGCAATGGCTGCGGGGATTGACGCTAATGATGAGTTACTCGCCATTGATGGAATTCGCGTGGCATCTCAATCTTTAAACGAACGTCTCAAAGACTACCAAATAAACGATATTATTCAAGTTACGGTTTTTCATCAAGATGAATTAAAAACCCTTCCCGTCACCCTAGCTAAACCCCAACCCAGCCGTTATGAACTTGTTGTCAAAGACAATTTATCAGCAATACAGCAAGAGAATCTTTCTGGATGGTTGGGTTAATTTTTCAAATATTAACCAGCCCCTCCCCACTAGTAGTCTAGTCCACCAATTTAATTTTGATAGGTTGAGATTGGATGTGGGGGTTTAGGAGAATACAAAACTTTGTTGGTCTGGTATTAGTCTGTCAACTTTAAATTGATAGTTTGAGACAAGTAAAGGGAGTAGAGGTTTGACCGCTTTTGAGAAAACCTCAAAGGACGCAAGTACACTTTAAGAGAGTAGGGGTAGTGGAGAAGAAATTCATCAAGATACAGTTGCTCAAATTAATCTTGAACCCCTGCTATTTATCAAAATCATTACTACTAAATTATGCACAATTTCTTACCTATTGCTTATTTTAAAAATCAATTTGTTCCTTTTGAAAAAGCTAATCTTTCTATAGCAACTCATGCCTTACACTACGGAACTGGAGCATTCGGAGGTATGAGGGGGATGCGTAACCCCAATAACTCCCAACAAATATTATTATTTAGAATTGATCGCCATGCCCAAAGATTGAGTAATAGTGCTAGGTTTTTAAACTATGATTTACCTGCCGATAAAATTCAGCAAGTAATCATTGATTTTGTCAAAAAAAATGCTCCCGAACAGTCATTTTATATTCGTCCTTTTGTCTATACTTCTGATCTAGGTATTGCTCCCCGACTGCATAAAATCGAAAAAGACTTTTTTATCTATGGTATAGAATTAGGAGATTATTTACCTCCCGATGGTATTAGTTGTCGCATCAGTTCTTGGTATCGGCAAGAAGACCGTAGTTTACCCCTAAGAGGTAAAATCAGTGGAGCATATATTACCTCTTCTCTAGCTAAAACCGAAGCAGTAGAATCTGGTTTTGACGAAGCAATTTTAATGAATAGTCAGGGAAAAGTTTGCGAAGCTTCTGGCATGAATATTTTTATCGTCAGAAACGGTCAATTAATTACCCCAGGATTCAATCAAGATATTTTAGAAGGAATTACTAGAGATAGCGTCATTACAATTGCCAAAGATTTGGGAATAGAAACTATTGAAAGATCGGTCGATAAAACCGAATTACTAATAGCCGACGAAGTATTTTTAAGTGGTACAGCAGCTAAAATTACTCCCGTCAAAAGAATCGAAAGCTATCAATTATCCACTCATCGACCGATTACAGAAAAATTAAAACAAAAACTCACTGCAATTACCGAAAATAAAGAACCCAATTATCAACATTGGGTCTATGGGATCAATGTATAAATAGTAGGGGCGGGGCTTACAAGGGCGTGACGCAGGAGACGCTTCGCGTAGAAAAGCACGCCACAGCACCGACATCTCAAGGAAATGACTAATAATGAAAGAACGTTCTTATTTAGAATTAATTGACATACTACTGAGTCAGCCAAGAGAGCAGGAAATAAACATTTTAAATGCTCATCGAGAATTAATTGATCAGGGGTTTATTACTCAATTAATGTTAGTTGGGGAACAGTTACGGCAAGACAATAATTTGTCATCGGCAGAACGTTTGATTAATTTAGCTGATAAATTACTGAGGTTAAATATTAATTCTAGTTCCCGACAGTATCATCGAGAACAATTAAAGTTTTTGATTGCTATTTTAGAGAGAGTCAATCAACAGGTTCGTCTCCAAGAATTATTTCCTTTTATTGATCGCCATCAAGATAAATTTGATACTAATTTTATCTATCTTGTGGAATATTGGGCCAATGAAACCTTATTATCTGTAGATGGGACACAGGCAAAAACTATTGCTCGTGATTTGGTAAATTTAGGTAATTTGTTGAGTGAATATCCAGCTGGAAATCGAGCTAATATTATTGAAGTAATAATTGTCGGATATCAAGCTGCTTTAAAAGTATATCAGCTAGAAATTTATCCCAAACATTGGGGAATAATTCAAATTAATTTAGCTAATTCTTGGCGCGATCGCATCATGGGCAATCATGACGATAATCTTGACCGGGCGATCGCTTTATATGACAACGCTTTGAAAATTATTACAACTCAAGAATATCCTCATATTTGGGGGACTTTACAACGTAATTTAGGTATTGCTTATTCTTATCTAAATCGGGGCAATAAAACTAATAATTTAGAATTGGCAATTTCTGCTTATTATCGCGCTTTATCGGTACATAATTTCGATGATTTTCCCCAAGATTGGGCAGCTAGTCAGAATAATTTAGGAGATGCTTATCTCCATCGTCTTTTAGGGGATAAACCCGAAAATATCGAAATCGCGATCGCTCATTTAGAAAAGGCTTTAACAATTTATAGTTTAAAAAATTTTCCCCACAATTGGGCAATGGTACAAAACAATTTAGGCAATGCTTTTTTATCTAGAATTAAAGGCGATCGCCGTTTGAATATCGAACGAGCAATATCAAGTTATCAAAATGCTCTATCGATCCATACTTTGGAAAAATATCCCCGCCATTGGGCGATGTTAAATAATAATTTAGCAGGTGCTTATCGCTATAGAATTAAAGGAAATAAACAAACAAATTTACAACAAGCGATCGCTTTAATGAAACAATCGTTGCAGGTATATACTCAAGATAAGTTTCCCCAACAATGGGCAGATGTTAGACAAAACTTACAAAAGATAGAAGGAAATATGTAGTTTTTATTCTCAAATATCTATTATTTAAACTCAAAAAACAGTGACGATTATTAAACTGTTACATCAAAAAGTCTATTTGCATCGATCCTGAGCAACAATAATAGCTGTGTGATGAGTGAACGACCTGGGAGCTAGCTTTTGGGATCGAAACACGGACAGAACCCCAAAAGCCACACTCCTGGTGTATTGGTAGTTGTGAAACTAAATTTAAATTATTTTTCCAATTAACAATCCCATGTCTTCTGTTACGGTTTAAGACACGGGATTTCTAAGCTATTTAATTTTAGGCAAAGGAATTAGCTGATAGCTTCTAAAAAGCTATCTCTGTCTTCAAAGATTTCCAAGGCATTATCCAACTGTGTCAACTCAAACATCATCCGCACCGAAGGAGTTAGAGAAGATAGAGCAATTCTCTGCCCCAAACTTTCTGCCAAACGGAAAGCTTTAATTAAAGCCATGAGAGCGGCGCTGTCCATAAACTCAACCGATTCCATATCTACCAGTAGAGCCGAATGGTTAGAAGATTTTATTTCTAAAGTTAATCTCTCTAAAAAGTTCTCAGCATTGGCTGCACTGAGATAACCTTGAGGCTCAAAAGTAGCAAATTTTGTATGTGATTTTGTATTGCCGAACGTCATTGTTACCACCCTAGATATTACTTAAAAAAACTGTCCTTATGTCATCAACGATAATCCGTAAGTTGACGGATATCCACTTGTTTTTACTGACTTTACAAAATCTTGACGTAAATATTAAGTAGTTTTAAATTGAACTACATTCTAATAATTTAAAATTGTATCCTTGAATACTTAACCGTTGATTGCTCTCTCATTGTATACTTTCTCGTCTGGGTTACAAAACTTTTTGAAACTACTATTTGTTTATAGTCAATTTTTGATGTTTTCATATCGGGATAAACACTGAATTTTTTGATTAATCTTCGTGAACACAGCACGAGATTGAATATTATCTTTATTTATTATGTCTATTGTTTATTAATTCAGTTGTAACATAAATTACAATTCAAATATTAATTTGATTATATTCTCTTAAAGTAAAATATAAAAGTAAAAAATTAGAATATAACAATAATTATGTTGATTGTTGAGCAAAAATTTATGATTAACTTAGGTCAACAGTACATTTAAAACTTATCTTGATGAGCCTGCCAAACTTGACGAACAAACTGATTTAAATATCGCCGAGAATTTGAATTATCTTTGGGCAAATAATCTAGATCGCCGAATTTAGATAGTAAACAAAAGGCCTCTGTATCCAGAGAAGCTCTAAACCAACAGACGGGTAGCAATAGATCGGAACTAGCTCGTAAATCCATAATCTCATTCTTCAAAAAATCATCGCGATCGCCTGAGTTATTTTTAGTCAATAAAAACGGTCTAAACCAACACAGTTGACGTTGTTCGATAATTTGAATAACCTCTCCATAAACGCAAGTGTCTTGATATTCTAAACAGATTATTTGATTGGCTTGAAAAGAAGAATCTGTCCCAGGAGAGATAATCTTATTCATGATGCTTGTGTAAGATTTACGAAACTTAGCAGAAGCTTATTTTAGGATGAATTAAGTAATAAGTATAGGTAATAGAATCTTTTCTTTGATTGCAACAACCCTTAAAGCTTACTGTAACTGGTGTAATTTTGAGTCAAAATAGTTCAAAGCTGAGAGGTAATCTGATCAAGAAATGGGTTTTACCGAACAGCGATGTTGAAAGCCCTTGTGCTTCAGCAAAGGGATGAAAACGAGCGAACCGCGACCTTCGGTAGTCGCTTCGCGTTCAGGTTAGACACTTTTAAGTGTCCTGTTTTTGTAGTATTATTTAGCAATAAGGAGGTGATGCCAGTGTACGGATGTCAGCAAATGCTACTCAAGCCAGACAAAGAATTATCGGCTATTTTAGAGTTTCTTTGCCGACAAGCACATAGTTTGACCAACATGGGTATATACTATGCACGTCAACTCTACCTTAAGGCTAAACGATACATTAGCAAGTACGACTTAGAAAAACTGTATAAAAACAACCACCACTACAAAGTTTTTCATTCCCAAGCAGCACAACAAATTCTGCGGTCAGTATATGAATCTTTCTTATCGTACAAGAAATTAGTCAAAGCCTACAAAGAAGGTAAGCTAGAGGATAGACCGAGACTCCCAAAGTACCGCAAGAAAGGAGGACTGGCGTTAGTTTCTTATCCTAGTCAAGCTTTAAAATTAAAAGACGGAAGCATCAGAGTACCGCTAGGCAAACAAGTTAAATGTTGGTTTGGACTAGATAGTTTTTATCTACCGATGCCAAGCAACATTAATTTAGCTGACGTTAAAGAACTGAGAATACTACCTAGAAACAAGTGCTTTTATGCCGAGTTTGTCTACAAGAAAGAAGTACAGACTTCCGAAGTAGATAGACAAAATGTACTTGGCATTGACCCAGGACTAAACAATTGGTTAACCTGCGTATCTAATATCGGAACTAGTTTTATCATCGACGGCAAGCATATTAAGTCGATGAATCGCTGGTATAACAAGCAAGTTTCGACAATCAAAGAAGGAAAGTCGCAGGGTTTTTGGAGCAATAAACTAGCAGCTATCACCGAAAAACGTAACCGACAAATTAAAGACGGGATTAATAAAGCTGCTCGTATTGTTATTAACCACTGCCTAGAAAACAAAATTGGTACAGTTGTTTTTGGTTGGAATAAAGGTAACAAAAAAGAGATAGAACTAGGCAAAAAAACTAACTCTGAATTTGTCTTGATACCAACAGCGAGATTAAAAGACAGAATCGAACAACTCTGTCTAGAATACGGAATTCAGTTTGTTGAGACTGAAGAAAGTTATACCAGCAAAGCTTCGTTTTTAGATGGCGACTATCTGCCAAAATACGGTGAAAAACCCGAAGACTGGAAACCATCAGGGAAAAGAATGAAGCGAGGTTTGTACCGAGTAGGATGCAAATGGTGGTACATTAACGCAGACTGTAATGGTGCTGCAAATATCATACGAAAAGTAAGCAGAACGCTAGGACTTGAC
>JBHJNX010000177.1:0-6850 GCA_050330335.1 Pleurocapsa sp.
TCGCTTCTGCTGGCTTCTAGGGAAATATATTCTGGTAGTTGGTAAATATCATGGCGAACTTGTTCGAGGATTTCTCGCCATAAGGGGTTAGCTAGATCAATTATTTGGGATTTCATTGGTTATTTAAAGTAAGCAACAAATTGATTAATAGGGGCAAACAGCAACTCACCCCTACAGAAAAATTTATGTACTATATCCTTATTTCAAATTTGCATTTATTGTTTGATATACTTCGTAATACAAATTATCTCTTTGAGAAATTTCAAAAGGGAAATAACCTTCAGCTATTTTGCTAAATAAACCACAGTTTTCGATAATTTTATCATAGGGAAAAGGATGTGTTACGGGGTCTGTAACATAGAGAATCAACATTTCCCTGGGATGCTGCGTGTAAGATTTGTTAATATTTTCCAGCACCTCAGAGAAAATGTCTGCACCAAAAGGAACAAAAAAGAAAAATATACATTTTCCCAAGGGAATTTCAAACTTAGTAGCATCTATACAAATAGATGAAATATCAAAACACTTTTGCTTTGGGTTACTGTATTTGCTAATATTTTGCAATGCTGTTTCGTTTAATTCACGGGCGAATTCAACCCCGATAATTTTGCGAAAAGGATATTCAGCAGCCACCAATAAAGCCCGCCCTTTACCAAAACCAAAATCAATGAAATTGTACTCTTTTAAAGCTTCAGGAAGATAAGAGAACAGGTTTCTCAGTGTTCTAGCTGGAATAGGGTCGTAAATGCTACAAGATTCAACATTGTTTCTCTCTACTGTCAGTTCATGTAAATGAATAGAACCACAAGTATCAACGTTATATTGGCGATCAAATTTTTTATCGAAGTATAAACCTACTAATCGACGAAATAGAGGTAAACCATTGTGCCAAATTTCTCTAACTAGTTCGGGAAAAGTTCGTTCTCTCACAAACACAGATATCTTCCGAGTAAGAGATGCAGGGTTCTCAACATTCTTTTGTTTAGAGGATAACATGATAATTTTTTGTTAATGTTACATTGTCAAAGGTGTATCAATCTAACTAATTGATTCTGACCAAATGGTGGGAAAGATATCAGCATCACTATAATCTGGGTTGCCATTTGGTAATTTGCAACAAATTGAATCTAAAAAATGATGAATTTGTCTACCATTATTCCAGAAGGTTTGATAACAATTTGTTTCATCTTGTAAATGAACTGCCATCGCCAAACGAACTTGGTCACTATGATTGGGATAACTACCGTGAATAGTCCAACCGTGGTGAAAGCTAATTTGACCTTTTTGCATCACCATCGGTACTTCGACTATTTTTTTACCTTCTTCAGCAAATCTTTGCAGAATTTTGGACAAGTCTTGTTGATTGAAATCCCTTAGATGTTCTGTACCTGTCCACTTATGACTACCATCAATGACTACTAGAGGAGCGCGGTTAGCTTCTGAATCGTGAAAAGGAATCCAAGCTGCGAGTAATTTATCAGAGGTACAATTAGAAGAATAGGCATGGTCAGTATGCCATCCTACTGCCCCCTTACCTGCGGTTTTGGTAGGTGCTTTGTAAACTAACTGGTCTTCAAAACGTCGAATACTTTTACTTCTGGTTAATTTGGCAGCGATCGCGCCAATAATTGGTTGTAAAGCAAGCTGTTGTAATTCTTGCTTTTGTATAGAGACAAATTCATTGTTACGTAGTTCATCTCCATCTCCAGGTTGCCAATTACTATAGCCATTATCATAAGGAAGAGTTGTATCTCTTTCTCCTTGATAAAATTTTTGACTGCCAATAATTGCTTGGTCAATTATTTCATCGGGAATGACTTTAGGTGAAATATACCAACCATGTTCTTCGTAAAAAGCAATATCTTCTTCTGTTGGTAACAGTTCTATTTGTTCTGGAGAAAGATAAAAATTTTTAAATGCAGTTTTCATAATTGATTACCTTATTAGTTAAATTGAACCTTTAAACTCTTCAGAAGTAGCAAAACCTTCCTGGCTAATTCCTTCTTTTGTGATGACTTTCCAGAGAGTAAGCAACAAGATTTTAAAATCAAGCCAAAGACTCCAATGGTCGATATATTCCACATCCAGGCAAAATTTTTCTTCCCAACTCAGACTATTGCGACCATTAACTTGCGCCCATCCTGTAATTCCTGGCAAAACTTCATGACGACGGGCTTGTTCTGGGGTATAACGGTCGAGATAGATGACTAGCAAAGGGCGAGGGCCGATAAAACTCATGTCTCCTCGTAAAACATTCCAAAGTTGGGGTAGTTCGTCTAAACTAGTGCGTCGGAGAAATTTACCGAACTCCGTCAGCCTTTCTTCATCAGTCAGTAAATTACCTGCCTCATCTCTAGAGTCGGTCATGGTACGGAATTTATAAAACTTGAATATCCTACCATTTTTTCCCGGACGGTTTTGAGCGAAGATTACTGGGTTGCCCATCTGGAAATAAACGGCGATCGCTACAATAATAATTAAAGGCAAAAATAGTAGTAGAGCGATCGCAGCAGTACTTTTATCTAAAAAAGATTTAATTAATCTAGCCATAAAAAACTATCGATAAAATTTAAATAGATTGGTTTAAAACTTGGCAATAAAGATTTTCGTATTGGGTAACTATCGCATCTAAAGAGTAATGTTCGATAACTTTTTGACGTGCTTTTGTACCTAAAATTTTTCTACCCTCTGCACCTAGTAAGATTAATTCTTTCCATCCATCAGCTAGAGCTTGAGGATTTCTAGGAGGTACGACTCTGCCTGTCTCCTCTACAATGAGTGCAGAATCTCCCACGTCAGTAACCACACAAGGAACTTGACAAGCCATTGCTTCGCCAATAACTAAGGGGAAAGCTTCACCAAAAGCAGAAGATGAGGTCATAATATCCAAAGCTGGTAAAATTTGAGGAATATCTCTTCTTTCCCCCAAAAGATGAACTTTTTCGCCAATCTTTAACTGGGTAATTAAATTAGTCAGGGTTGGATTTTGTAAATCTACATCAGTTCCCACTAAGACAAAATGAGTATCTATAAACTCAGTTAATAATATCTGAGCTGCTTGTAAAAAGGTAGCATGGTCTTTCATGGGATGATAGCGAGCAATTGAACCAATTAAAATTGATTCTGAAGCTAAACCCAATTCTTGGTACAATTGTTTTTTAATTACAAAAGAAGGCTGGAAGGATAATGTATCAAACCCGTTAGGAATCACACAACTATTTTCAGCAGAATAACCTAATTTCTGATGTTGTAGTCGGCTTTTCTGTGAGACAAAAGCGATTTTAGAAACCGATTTAGCTGTCCACCCTCCCAATCTAATTAATGCTTGAGTTAAAAGTTTTTCCGAATCTAAAGAATGTAATGAATGATGAATACTCCACAAAACGGGAATCTTTTTTTTAGATATAAAACTAGAAAATTGAGCCGCTAAATTACCATGATACATCCAACCTTGAATTAAATTTGGCGTATCTTTAGTTATTAACTTAATTAATTTGCTAATTGTATTGGGTGTAGGTTTACCTTGATTCATTTCTAGGGTATGAACGGGAATATCTAAAGCTTCAATTAATTCACCATAAGTATCTTTTCCCATCAAAGAAATGACAGAGGGTTGAAATTTAGTTCGATCTATTTTAGACAGAAGTTTATAGAGCATCATTTCTGCTCCCCCTGTTGCCAAATCTGTGCTAATAAATAAAATTTTAATTGTCATTTTTCAAACTTTCGATGACTATCGATCATGTGATAGTTGGTCTTTTCCTCCTGCTTTAATTCAACTAAAGTTTTGGAGGCACTTATACAAGAAGTTTATTGTCTACTTAACTGGGTATATAAAGTTTCGTATTGCTTAACCACAGAATTAGAAGCATCTAAAGAAAATTCTTGCACAATACGCTGACGTGCCTTTTCACCTAATACTAATCTTGCTTCTGCACCGAGCAACATTAATTCTCGACAACCATCAGCCATAGCTTGGGGATTTCGAGGAGGTACGACTTTTCCCGTGTCTCCTACAATTAAAGCAGAATCTCCTACGTCAGTTACTACACAAGGAACTTGACAAGCCATAGCTTCACCAATGATATTGGGAAAGGCTTCTCCAAAATAAGAAGAAGAGACAGCTAAGTCTAAAGCAGAAGTCAAACGGGAAATATCGCGTCTTTCTCCCAATAAATGGACGCGATCGCTTATATTTAATTCAGAAATTAACTGAGTTAAGTGAAGATTATTTCGATTTACTTCTGTCCCTACTAAAACAAAATGTAATTCGGGAAAATCTGGTAGTAAGATGGCTGCGGCACGCAGAAAGTTGTCGTGATCTTTCATGGGATGATAGCGACAGATGCGACCGATTAAAAAGGTATTTTCTACTACTCCTAATTCTCGTCTAACACTCCAACGATTTTCGAGAGAAGGTTTAAATAGCTCAGTATCAAAACCGTTCGGAATAACAATAGTTTTATCGACTTGATAGCCAATTTTCTCGTGTTGAGTTGCACCCATTTGAGAATTGTAAATAATTTTGGCAGGAAATTTAGATAGTTTACTCAACAGCCGAATAATCGCAGCAGTGTCTTTTTTCTCATAGTCCAAAGAATAGAGAGAGTGGCGAATATTCCAAACTACTGGTATGGATTTAAAACTAAAAAACCTGGCTAACTGAGCGGCAAAATTAGCGTGGTACATCCATCCCTGAATGATGTTCGGTTGTTCCTGTTTTACTAGATTAATTAATTGAGTAAATTTCTGAAAGCTAGGTTTACCCCGATTCATGTTTAGGGTATATAGGAGAATATCTAAAGCAATAATGCGATCGCCAAAGCTATCTTTACCCATCAAAGAAAGTACTACAGGTTCAAACTTAGTACGGTCTATTTTAGACAGAAGTTTATAAAGCATCATTTCTGCTCCCCCTGTTACTAAACCCGTAGTGATAAATAAAATTTTTATAGTCATTTTTCAAATACTCGATGACTGTTAATTATTTATAGTTGTCAAAGCGCGATCGTATAACTGGGTATATAACTGCACAATATTATTAATATCGTAATCAGCCATTTGATTCTTACCCCGTTGACCCATTTGAATAGCAGCATCAGGATTATCTACAATCCAAGCCATAGCTCTAGCTAATTCCTCTATATCGCCTACTTCTACTAATAAACCGCAATTATCAGCTAATAAATCTCGAATACCGCGAATATTAGTACCAATTACTGGGGTTGCCAAACATAAAGCCTCCATGATACTGCGGGGTAATCCTTCTTGTTGAGATACTAATAAAACAGCATGACTAGCAGTAATTAATTCGGGAATATCTGAGCGAAACCCCAAAAAATGTACCTGTTTAGCTAAACCCAACTTAACAGTTAACTGTTCTATATTGGTTTGTAAATCTCCATCACCTGCTAGTGCTAGATGAATATCGGAACGATTTAATTTTTTAAAAGCGTGAATAATATCGCTGTGGCGTTTGCGGGGAATAAATTCGGCTATGCACAGTAGTAAGGAATCTGTAGACTCAAGCTGTAATTCCTCTCTGACTTTAGTAATTGCCTCCTCTGACAGGCGATCGCTACAATAATAGCTTATATCGACCCCAATACCTGGTGTATAGTGAATTTTTTCTGGAGCTAAAAGGCGATATTTTTTAGCGGCGGCTTCGTCTTCTCGGTTAATTGTAATCAGTCCGTCAGTCCAATTACCTGCCAATTTTTCTAACCCTAGAAAGATAGTGTTTTTAATAGGGTTTCCTGCGGGATGAAAATGAAATCCATGAGCGGTATAAAATACCTGAAGTTGCTGTTTGCCGCGATAATTTCTAAGGGCATAACGAGTGACAAAAGCAGCTACGGGAGTATGAACGTGAACTAAATCGTAATTTCCTTGAGCTACTAATTCTTTTACTCTAGGTGCAGCTACAAAAAAGTTTTTTAAGTCTAAAGGATTGCGCGACCATTCTACTTCCCAAACGCGATCAAATTCTGCCAGACAGCGATCGCAATTATTGATCCCTTGTGCCATACCATCAACTTGCCATCCCAAGCCGCGAAAATGTTTAACAAAAGGCAAAATAAAACATTCTAAAGTATCAGAAATAGTGGCAATAATTAAAATTTTTTTCATTAATCAATAGTTTATTTAAATTATTTTTTAAATATGTTAATTATTCTTTTTGTCCTACATAGTTATAATGAGTAAAAAGAAAAACAAACCATTGAGGTATATATTTTTCTAAATTTTGTATTTTTTCTGTCCGTTTACTATTAGGAAATAAGCGAAAATACCTCACTTTTTTCAGGGATATTTTTCTTTTTTTAAATTCAGTTGCTAGTTTATTTGCAGTTAAAATTCTCTCATCGCCATATTGATGTATGATACCAGCATCGTCGCTATATTGTTTAATAGTAGAAAATCCTCGTTTTTTAAAAAAAGAAATTTGAGTTAATGGATTCCAAGCGTTAGATTCTGAAATGACAATAAAGCCTCCATCTTTAACTAATGCCGCTAATTTATCTATAGCAAGTTGACGGGGTTCAATATGATGAAAAGCTTGTTCCATCCAGATGACATCATATTTTTGCTCGCTATCAAGTTCAAAAATTGATCGCTTTTCAAACGAGCATGAAAGTTCTCGTTGCAAGGATTGTTCTACAATCTTTTGACGTTTTTTGGCAACTTCTAGTCTGTCAGTTTGAATATCTATTCCCGTTACTGTTGCTCCCTGAAGAGCCATCCAGATTGATTCAGTGCCGCAACCACAACCGACTTCTAACACTTGAGGTTGGTGTAAATCGGCTAAAATATTCATCAACTCTTGAGTTTGATTGGTGTAATGATATTGAAT
>JBHJNX010000178.1:0-5452 GCA_050330335.1 Pleurocapsa sp.
GAAATTCTAACTCAGCTGCTGCGATCGGTCATGGTAACTTCATCCGTCAAGATGCTACTCAAGTTAACAATCAAACTCAAGTAGATGTCGGTGGTTATCTTCCTTACGGCTACTAAAACTAATCTCCTACATTAAACTAACAACTTTAAGAGGGCAATTTCTGCCCTCTATTTTTTTGTCTGGGTATGGGCGATCGCACTGGTTAAAGAAGTTGAATAATTAATTGTAGAATGAACTTTAGCCAAATGCGAGTAATTTATACAGTAGATTTTATCCTAAACTAGGTAAACTTGAAGACAGCTATAGTTATTACTTATTACCTTGTTCCTCTTTTGGTAGAGACAAATCTGTAGTCAAACCTCGGTCATAAATTTCCACATCCCATTGTCCGTTACGGTTGCTTTCAAATGCCACCAAACGTCCATTACCACTAATAGTGGGGTTGCGGACTTCGCCAATCAGGTTTTTAGTAATATTTTCTGAATTTAAAGCAGCGCGATCGTAAACAAAAATATCTGTTTTACCTAACTCTTCCGATACATAAACAATATAACGACCATCGGCACTGAGATCGGCATCGAACTGCATACTTCCTGGTTTGTTGAGTCCCGGAAGATTAACTAAACGACTACTTTGCAGATCATAGAGATAAATACTGCGTTGAGAATTGCGATCGCTATGAAAAACCAAGTAACGACCATCATGGGAAAAATTAGCACCCCCTTCTCGAACGATCGTATTTAATGTTCCGCTAAAGGTTTGACCAGGGGGAGTAATATAGTAACCAGAATTTTGACAGCTAGCGAGTCCTGTTACGATGCTTGTAACTAATAGTAAAGAATATTGTCGTTGCAGTTTATGAAACCATCTCATTGAGGTTTTCTCGTTCGCTGGGTTCTGGTAAAGTACAACAATTAACGTTATCAATACATACTTTACCCCACTGTAAAGACCATCGCACTAGTTCAACTCGGTTATCAGTATTGGTTTTTTTGAGGATATTGCTGATGTGATTATCAACTGTTCTCTTACTTATCTCCAGTTGTTCGGCAATTTTATGATTGCTCAAACCCGTTACTACTAACTCGACAATCTCTAACTCTCTGGTTGACAGTAATGCTCCGTTACTGAATTTGTCAGCTTCCATAATCACCTGGTACATTTACTTACTACTTCATCTATTTTAGAAGCTAACGATCACAGAGAATTATCGAACGGTAAATAAATCTGTTTATTTTTATTGCAGTTGTTTAAGTTTTCAGACGATTTAATTCAAGGTTTTTTAATCTACATCTATCGACTCTCAATACCTATAGTAAATGAAGTTTTTCCCTCTCGAATTACTCTTTAAAATTGATGTTTGTGCGAAGTGATAAAAAGATTTAGCTACTCTATCGAATTTTTTAGCATCGTTCCCAAGTCATAAAATTGTTCTTTCGATCGAGATTTTTATTAATGGTTAAAATAACCCAATTACATCGATCGCACACTTCACACTATATAGCCTTTATCAATAAAAAATACTAGGCGTTTTTGAGTAAATGTTTCATAAGATTATCTTTGACCATCATTTGACGAAACATTTCTAGTAAATACTCTTGAGCTTGCTCTTTGGTTAAATCTTGAACCTGCTCTTGAAGAACCTTTAATTTAAATTGTTGCTCTAAGCTTAACTGTGCTGATACATCCATGAGGTTGACTCCTTTATTGATCGATATCAATACAACAGAACTGACGTTTTGCTGTCATATTTGATTTTTAATCAATCTAGCATTTACGACACCAAAATGTCTATGCTGTCAAGCAATAATTAATCTAATTAATAAAAAGTTACAAAATTCTGATGATAAAAGTGGGTTTTTGGTGTAATTTGATGCGGAAAAAATAGAAAAATAGAATAAAGACCAGAGCCTGGCAGTAAAGCTAACCCAGTTATCGATATATTAATATATAGAACCTATAAACAAGACTTATAGTATTATGATCAACCCAATCAAAGACGCTAAAGAATTTTTCCAACACAGTGCCGGTAGATGGCGATCGCAACGTACCACTCATCACTTACCCTTTAGGCGTGCCGAAAGTGGTGGTTCGGACATTAACGTAGAATTTCTAGATGCCGCAGACGAAAAAATAGTAGCAATCTGCGAAATGCACGATGTAGAACCTCAAACGGCGATCGGTGGCGCATTTGTCAGTTGGGATGGTTCGATGGCATGGGATAAAGAAAACGAAGACCATACAGGCACTACTGTATTTGCTCTAATTCCCGACCCAGAAAATTCCAGAAAAGGTAAATTACTGCGAGAACGTGGTTATGCTGAAATCGTCCCCGTAGCTGGAGAATATGAAATGGACGACGAAGACGGACTGATTTTAGTCACCGAATACGAAACCATGAGCATTATCGAACGGTTTTGGTTTGTCAATCCTAACTTACGGCTTCGTAGCAGCACCGTTAAAAGATTTGGCGGCTTCAACACTGCTACTTTTTGCGCCGAATCCCGCGTACTAGAAACAGAAGACAATAATGTTACTGAAGAGACTGATATTCCAGCCTATGCTATCTCTGGTTGGTAATTATCTATTGTCCAATGAACAACTGAATTGACTAATAACTCTGTAATATTTTGTTACTCTTGTTAACCTAGAGTCTCTAACTGGCGTATGATTGGGACTAAGATTTTTAATATACTGCATGATAGACGGAGGTTTTGACTTGTCTATTCCTTTACTGGGCTACAAACCAAGCTCCCAAAATGTTCGTGTCTCAGGATACGAAGTTGGCGGAGACGATCAACCTAAAATCTACTCCACAGAGAACTTGCTTTCTCTGACTGAAATGAACGACCTGATCGAAGCGGCATACCGCCAAATCTTCTTTCATGCGTTTCGTTCCGATCGCGAGATTTTCTTAGAATCTCAATTACGTAATGGTCAAATTACAGTACGTGATTTTATTCGCGGACTTTTGCTTTCTAATACTTTTAAAAAGAGCTTCTACGAAAAAAACAGCAATTATCGTTTTGTAGAACAATGCGTCCAAAGAGTCTTAGGACGTGATGTTTATAACGAAAGAGAAAAAATTGCCTGGTCTATTGTAGTTGCCACTAAAGGTATTGAAGGCTTCGTTGACCAACTATTAGACAGCGAAGAATACATGGAAAACTTTGGTTACGATGTCTTACCTTACCAGCGTCGTCGGGTACTAGCAAGTCGCGACCAAGGAGAACGTCCCTTTAATATCACATCTCCTCGCTATAACGAGTACTATCGAGCTATTTTGGGCTTTCCTCAAATTATTTGGCAAACCGAAGTACGTCGCTATACTCCCCAAGACAAGAAACCTCAAGCTGGAAGTCCTTCTTTATTCTTGGATATGGCACGTAGCTTACCAAATAGAGCTAATGCCCCTAGTAGAGTCTCTGCTATGAACGTTAGCTTGGATAAGGTTCCCTATCGCAAGACTTTTTAATAAGTAGTCTGATCGATTTTAATAATTAGATATAGAGGGAGTGGTAAATTAGCAGAATAGTTTGGTGCAACGGTGCATTAAATTATGTTGTTAATCTGCGATCTCCCTCTTGTCAATTCAACGCGCTTTTACTTGCTTGACTAGACAACTGAATTTATTCATCTAGACAAATCGATAATCGTAAATTTACTTACCGTTGCTTGGGATTTAATCTGCTCCTCGTAAATTAAAAGACAGCAGGAATTGATTCGAGTTTTACAAACCTGCTACTAAGGAGAGATTAAGATGATGCTTCGTCGTAAATTGCTGGCAACTGCTCTGGTTTTATTGCCTTTATTAGGAGTTTATGGGTTCAGGGCTTCCTCTATTGCTCAAGGGAATAATTCAGAACTGATTATGGGTCTGATTCCTGCGGAGAATAACGAGGAAATGGTACAGAAGTTTGAACCCATGCGAGTTCACCTAGAAAATAAGCTCGGTCGTTCAGTGAAAGTGTTTCAGGCAACAGATTACGCTGGAGTAATTGAGGCAATGAAACGAGATCGAGTAGATATTGCTTGGTTTGGACCCCTTTCTTATGTTTTAGCAGAACAAGAAGCTAGTGCAGAAGCTTTTGCCGTGGGTGTGACCAACAGCGGCTTATCTACCTATAGTAGTATTATTGTTGTATCTGGAGATTCTTCATTTCAGTCTTTACAAGATTTAGCAGAAAAGAGTGTTGCCTTTGTCGATCCTGCTTCCACCTCTGGTGCATTAGTGCCAACTTATATGGTTAAAAAAGCTACAGGTAAAATGCCTGAAGAGTTTTTTGGCAAATTTACTTATGCAGGTTCTCACGATGCAGCCCTACTTGGAGTTAAAAATAAAACCATTGACGCTGCTGCAAGTAGTGATATTTCCTATGAAACAATGGTGTCTAAAGGGCTAATTACGGCACAGAGCAATCGTATTTTGGTTGAATCCGAGCCAATACCTGGTCCTCCCTTGACTTATCGTGATAATTTAGACGAGGCAACTAAAACCCAAATCAAAGATGCTATTTTAAATGCTCATAATGAAATTGAAGTCACAGGTTATGGCGATTTGCTGCGCTACGAAGAAGCTAAACCTGAAGATTATCAAATTATTCGGGAAATGGTTCAAGAATTGGGTTTGAGACGGGAACAAATGCTCGAGTAATAATTGGGATCAAAAAATTATGTCTAGCATTGAAATTTGCCAAGTGAGCAAACGTTATGAAAATGGCTTTCAGGCATTACATCCTACGACTTTAACTATTCATCCAGGGGAATTTACCGTCATTTTAGGTTCATCAGGTGCAGGGAAATCTACCTTATTGCGCTTGGTTAACGGTTTAGAAACTGCCAGTACCGGAGAAATTGCCATTAATGGTTGTAAACTGAACCCCCGTAATCAACGACGAATACGATCGCAAGTGGGAATGATTTTCCAACAGTTTAATTTGGTGAATCGTTTGAATGTGATGAGTAATGTGTTAACGGGGAGATTATATCATCGCCCCTGGTGGGAGAGTTTATTGTATTTGTTTCCCCAACGAGATTACGATTTGGCTTGTTTGGCGTTGTCACGGGTGGGATTAACCGATAAAGCCTGGAATCGTGCTATTAAGCTGTCTGGCGGTCAACAGCAACGGGTAGCGATCGCACGAGTTTTGGCTCAAAAACCCAAAGTAATTTTGGCTGACGAACCAGTGGCTAGTCTCGATCCTGCCACCAGTTCAGAAATTTTAGATATTTTGCGGACGATTTGCCAGCAGGATGGGGTGACAGTATTAACTAGCTTACATCAGGTGGAGCTAGCAATGCAGTTTGCCGATCGCGTTATTGGGATTAAACAAGGACGGGTTGTTTTTGACGACAGTCCAGTCAACTTAGTTAAACAGCAGGGGCAGATCGAGCATATTTATCGTCAAGAAGAGGAAATATTAGATGAAAATTTCACTGCTAGGACGACAAT
>JBHJNX010000179.1:0-16279 GCA_050330335.1 Pleurocapsa sp.
GGTGGCGGTCAATTACCTAAATTTAGCACTGACAGTGCTGGATTTGATGATGATCCAAACACTTCTTATTTAGTTGAAGCTCTTTACAAGTTCCCCATCAACGACAACATCTTGATTACTCCAGGTGCTTACGTAGTATTTAATCCCAACCACGATTCCAACAATGATGAAGTTTGGGTGGGTGTAGTCCGGACTACTTTCAAGTTCTAGTCTGTAAATATCTAGTTGTGTAGTTATATAAATTGAGGTAGGTTGAATAAATTCTCCTACCTCTACTTTTTTTCCATAAATTTTTTATTAACCTGTTGTTTATTTATTCTTTACCCAAAGCTAATTACAACAGGATAAATTGTCGAGGGTTGTCTATAACTTAACTAACCTGAGTTTGGGCTAACTACATTGTGTAAAAACAGGAAGTATGAGTAGAGGGAGTAGTAAACTAACAATCAACTATCAACTATCAACATATCCATTGGTTTATTCTCTGATCCGAAAGTCCAGTTAACTAAGATTAAGCAATAGGCGGTAAACCACTATCAAGAGAACTTGCAATAAGACAAGTTTCTATTAATTTAAACTTCAGACATTTTACTAACAGTAGATTACGTTACATATGGTTTATAAAATTTTTCCTCAAAGACAAGTATGGTTAGCTCCTGTGCTAGCTCTTACTCTCAGCCTGACTGCTTGTGGCGGTTCTGAGACTCCTTCTCCTTCGGGAGAATCTGCACCTGGAGGTGGCCAAGCAGTATCTTTAATCGGTGCTGGTGCTACTTTTCCTGCTCCCTTGTATCAACGCTGGTTTTCCGAATACAACAAACAAAATCCCAATATTCAAGTTACCTACCAATCTGTTGGTAGTGGTGCGGGAGTCGAACAATTTACCCAGGGGACGGTAGATTTCGGTACTAGTGACGTAGCCATGACTGATGAAGAAATGGCCGCAGTAGAAAGAGGAGTGGTATTATTACCCATGACTGCTGGAAGTATTGTCTTTGCATACAACTTACCAGGAGTAGAAGACTTACGATTTTCTCGTCAGGCATATATAGATATTTTACTAGGCAAAATCACTAACTGGAACGACCCTGTACTGGCTGAACTTAACCCTGATATTGAATTACCTGATACTCCAATTACTGTAGTTTATCGTTCCGATGGGAGTGGTACGACAGGGGTGTTTACCCAACATCTGAGTGCTGTTAGTCCTGAATGGCAAGAAAAAGTAGGTGATGGTAAAACTGTAGAATGGCCTGTCGGCATCGGTGCTAAAGGGAATGAAGGTGTAACTGCTCAAATTACTCAAACTGAAGGTTCAGTTGGCTACATTGAGTATGGTTATGCCAAACTACAGAATATTCCTGCTGCTACCCTAGAAAATCAATCAGGTAATTATATTGTTCCTTCAGAAGAATCAGCCTCTCTAGCTTTAGCAGCAACGGAATTACCCGAAAACTTAAGAGCTTTTATTAGCGACCCTGAAGGAGCAGAGTCTTATCCTATTGTTACATACACTTGGATCATGGCTTATGAAACTTATAATAATGCCGATAAAGTTCAAGCTTTTAAAGATGTAATTAATTGGTCACTTACAGAGGGACAAAACTACTCTCCAGAATTGGGTTACATACCTTTACCAGAAAACGTTGTCGAAAGAGTCCAAGCTAAATTAGAAACAATTCAAGCTCAATAACTGTTCCCTACGGCTAGCCATAGATTCAAATGAACTCTCTGTCTAAATAAAATTGTCAGGGAGTTATTTTTTGTCCTTGGTCATTTATTTATCCCATTTCAGTTAAATAGACTCATGTCAGAACAAACTAATACTTATTATATAATCATGGCGATCGCACTTAATCAAATTATCTGATCAAAAAATTCCCAACCACCTATGGAGCGATCGGGAATTAATCTAATTCAAACTAATAGCTAATTAAGCAGTTAATGCTGCCTGACGCTCTTTAGCTTGAGTAATTACTTCATCAGCTACATTCTTAGGACAAGGAGCATAGTGAGAAAATTCCATAGAGAATTGACCGCGACCGGAGGTCATAGTACGCAAGTCACCGATGTAACCGAACATTTCACTTAATGGTACATCTGCTTTAATCCGAACTCCCATAGGATTAGCATTTTGAGATTTAATCATGCCGCGACGACGGTTGAGGTCGCCGATAACATCTCCCATGTGGTCGTCTGGAGTAAATACATCCACGTTCATAATTGGCTCTAAAATCTGAGGTGCAGCTTTAGGAATAGACTGTCTGTAACCAGATCTAGCAGCAATTTCAAAAGCGATCGCACTAGAGTCAACGGGGTGGAATGCACCGTCAGAAAGAGTTACTTTTAAGTCTACACAGGGATAACCAGCTAAAACACCTTTATCGATGCTATTCTCAAAGCCTTTTTGAACTGCGGGCCAGTATTCCCTAGGTACGTTACCGCCAGTGACTTTCGATTCAAACTGGAAGCCACTACCAGGTTCACCAGGTTCGACAACGTAGTCGATCCGACCGAATTGACCCGAACCACCAGACTGTTTCTTGTGAGTGTAGCTATCTTGAACCCGTTTGGTGATGGACTCGCGATAAGCTACTTGGGGTTTACCTACTTCTACTTCTACTCCGTAGGTACGCTTGAGGATATCTACTTTAATATCCAGGTGTAATTCACCCATTCCTTTGATAATGGTTTCGCCGCTTTCCTGGTCGGTTTCTACATAGAAAGAGGGGTCTTCTTGCACCATTTTGGTCAGTGCCATAGACATTTTCTCTGAACCACCTTTTTTCTTCGGAGTAACGGCGATAGAAATCACAGGGTCAGGGAAGACCATTGGTTCTAAGGTTGCAGGATTTTTGGGGTCACAGAGAGTGTGTCCTGTTTGGATGTTTTTCAAGCCGACGATTGCGACAATATCACCAGCTTGAGCCGAATCAATTTCTTCGCGAGAGTCAGCGTGCATTTCTACCATACGTCCTACCCGTTCGGTTTTACCAGTGGCAGTATCCAATACGGTGTCGCCTTTATTTAGAGTACCAGAATAAATCCGAGTAAAGGTCAGAGAACCAAAACGGTCATCCATAATCTTGAATGCCAAAGCACGCAAGGGTTTTTCAGGATCGACGATCGCATAGCTACCAGTTTCATGACCTTCTAGATCGATTTCTGGCTGGGGATTTACTTCTGTAGGATCGGGTAGATAATCTATTACTGCATCCAAAACTAACTGTACGCCCTTATTTTTAAAGGACGAACCGCAGTAAGTAGGGAAAAATGCTAGTTCGCGAGTACCTTTGCGGATACAAGCTTTGATTTCATCAATGGATAATTCTTCTCCTTCGAGATATTTTTCCATCAAATCATCATCTTGTTCTACCGCAGTTTCAATTAACTGCTCGCGGTAGGTTTCTACATCATCCACCATATCGGCAGGAACTTCTTTGATTTCATAGTTTTCGGGGTCTCCCGAATCATCCCAAATCCAAGCCTTGCGAGTCAGTAGATCCACTACACCAACAAAGTCATTTTCAATACCAATAGGCAACACCATGACCAACGGTTTAGCAGCCAAAATTTCATCTACTTGTTTGACTACACTGTAGAAATCTGCACCCGTGCGGTCTAGTTTGTTTACGTAAATGATGCGAGCTACTTTTGAGTCGTTAGCATAACGCCAGTTAGTTTCAGACTGAGGCTCAACCCCACCCGAACCACAGAAAACACCAATTCCGCCATCGAGAACCTTAAGAGAACGATATACCTCAATAGTAAAGTCTACGTGACCAGGAGTATCAATGATATTTAGCTGATGATCTTTCCAAAAACAGCTAGTAGCGGCGGATTGAATAGTAATCCCCCGTTCTTTCTCCTGATCCATGAAGTCAGTAGTGGCTTCACCTTCGTGTACTTCACCCATTTTGTGAGTCTTACCAGTGAGTTTGAGGATTCTTTCAGTTGTGGTGGTTTTCCCTGCATCCACGTGAGCGAAGATGCCGATGTTTCGATAACGAGTAAGGTCTTTCATATTTAATATAGTGTTGACATAGTTTAGTGCTACAAACCGTTGGCGTAGTGAAACCATGCCGAGGGCATGAGCCTTTAAATGTTACTGAGAGGTATTGGGCTTGCCTCTGTAACCTTATTCCGACAGGATTTCAACCAACTTCGGGACATTTTTTGAAGTCAGTTTGATGCTTGTGGCAATAGTGCCAATTATAATGCTAATTGTTAAATAATGATAAGATATATCGACTCAAAGATGTAAAGTAATGGAGGGTAAATTCCCCCATTATCTTTCGCCTATCCCTAATTGTTATTATTCAAGTTTGAAGTTTACACTTTACAATACCCCTTTGGAACTGGGAATTGCATCGGCACGACGGGGATCTATTTCAATTGCCATTCTCATGGCACGAGCAAAAGCTTTAAAGGTCGCTTCAATAATATGATGAGAGTTTATCCCCGCTAGTTGGCGGATGTGGAGGGTCATTTGAGCCTTATTGGCGATCGCTACAAAAAATTCTCTAACTAGTTGAGTATCGTAAGTACCTACTCTCTGGGTGGGTATCTCCAAGCCATAACTCAAATGAGGTCTGCCAGAAAAATCGAGGGCAACCTGGATTAGAGATTCATCTAACGGGGCAACAAAGTGACCGAAACGCACGATCCCTTTGCGATCACCCAAAGCTTGAGCGATCGCCTGACCTAAAGTAATTCCAACATCTTCGTTAGTATGATGATCGTCAATTTCGAGATCGCCAACAGCCTTAACTTCTAGATCGATTAGACCGTGAGAAGCAATTTGATTCAGCATATGATCGAGGAAAGGAATGCCAGTAGCAGCGTGGCATTGACCCGTGCCATCTAAGTTAACAAACACGCTGACATCTGTTTCTTTAGTAGTCCGATTAACCGTAGCAGTACGAGATAATTTTAATGATTGTTCAGAATTGTCTTGGTAAATAGAGCGATCGCGCATAATAATCAGTTATTAGTTATCGGTCATTGGTCAATGTTTCTTACATTCCCATTATCTCGTATCCGGCATCTACATATATTACCTGTCCTGTAATGCCACTAGCGAGATCGCTAGACAAGAAAGCTGCGGCATTGCCTACTTCGGTTTGGGTTACGGTACGTTTGAGGGGAGCTACTTCTTCAACGTGACGAATCATGTCTTTAATTCCCCCTACAGCCGAAGAAGCCAAGGTACGGATCGGACCGGCGGAGATAGCATTAACGCGAATATTTTGCGAACCCAATTCTGCGGCTAAATAACGCACGCTCATTTCTAAAGCTGATTTAGCTATGCCCATAACATTATAGTTAGGAATCACTTTAACTCCGCCTAAATAAGATAGAGTCACTATACTACCACCTTCTTTCATCAGTGGTTTAGCGCGATTTGCCAGACAAGTCAGGGAATAAGTACTAATATCTAAAGCTTTGGCAAAACCTTCCCTAGATGTTTCCGAAAAATTGCCCGTTAAGTCTTCTTTATTAGCAAATGCCAGACAGTGGATTAAAATGTCTAATTTTCCCCAGGTTTCGGCAATAGTTGCCAACATGGAGTCTAATAATTCGTCATTTTGTACATCACAAGGAACGATGATACTAGGGTCAAGAGGTTGGACTAGTTCTTTAACCTTTTTTTCAAAACGTCCTTTGTCGTCAGGTAAATAGTTAACACCTAAGTTAGCACCAGCTTGATGTAGTTGTTGCGCGATTCCCCAAGCGATCGAACGATCATTAGCAATTCCAGTGACAAAAGCATTTTTTCCTGTTAAATCTAACACGGTATTTCTCAAAATTTTAGTTGCAACTATTTATCCTACATACAAATCCATGAATTTAAATTTTTCATTTTTGTAGTTAAATGAGTACAAAGAAAATAGATTTGGAAAGGAATCGCAATTTTAATTTATTGTTGAATTATGTCACTATTAAAAAATCATTCTTTTTTCCAGCATAAGTGAGTTCAATGGAACTATCCCTGACGCAAAATCAACCCCTGGCATCGGTATTCCGCAAACTCGGAAGAAACTCGTTCCCTCCTATTGTCGAAAATTTTGAACGTGGCAAAACAATTTTCTTTCCAGGAGATCCCGCCGAAAGAGTTTATTTTTTACTTAAAGGAGCAGTAAAATTATCTCGCGTTTATGAAGCAGGAGAAGAAATTACCGTTGCCTTACTGAGAGAAAACAGTGTATTCGGCGTATTGTCTTTAATTACAGGTCAAAAAAGCGATCGCTTTTATCATGCAGTAGCTTTTACATCAGTAGAATTACTTTCTGCTCCTATCGAACAAGTAGAACAATCCCTCAAGGAAAACCCAGAATTGTCTATGTTAATGTTGAGGGGACTCTCTTCGCGGATTTTGCAAACGGAGATGATGATCGAAACTTTGGCACATCGAGATATGGGTTCTCGTTTGGTAAGTTTTTTATTAATTCTCTGTCGCGATTTTGGCATTCCTACTAGTGAAGGAATTAGAATCGATTTGAAACTCTCCCATCAGGCGATCGCCGAAGCGATCGGTTCGACCAGAGTCACAGTAACTCGACTGTTAGGAGACTTGAGAGAAAAAGAAATGATTTCGATTCACAAGAAAAAAATTACAGTACACAATCCTGTAGCTTTAAGCCAACAATTTACCTAAACATTATCTAAACTTAATGTGTTTGACCTCATAAACAGATGAAAGTTAATAATTTATAATTCATAATGACCAGTGGTTACATCCTGATTGCAGCAATTTTTGTCTTGGGAGGTCTAATTGCCGCATTAGGCGATCGCTTGGGTAGTAAAATTGGTAAAGCACGATTGAGATTATTTAATCTTCGTCCCCGTCAGACGGCGATGATTATTACTGTGTTAACGGGGATGCTAATTTCTGCTTTGACTTTAGGCATTTTACTGAGTTTGAGTGATTCTTTACGGAAAGGAATTTTTCAACTGGATGATATTCTTAGGGAATTAAGACATACTAAAGACGAATTAGCTCAAGCCGATTTTGAAAGACAACAGGTTGAAAGTCAGTTAGCAAAGGTTAGAAAGGAGCAAACTGCTGCTACGGAAAAGCTCAAAGAAATTAATTTAGATTTTGAAGAGTCTAAATCGCAGTTGATAACTATATCTCAACAAGCTAGTCAATTGCGCTCAGAATTGGATAATTTGTTGACAGAGAGAACCAAACAATTACAGCAACTGCAACAGTTAAAACAGCAAAGTTCTCAATTACAAACTCAACTGCAACAAAAAGAGCAAGAAATTGGCGATCGCGATCGCACTCTCTCTCAAAAGGAAATTATCTTACAAAATCTTCAACAACAACAACAGGTTTTACAAACCGAAATTCAACAGCGAGATGACTCGATTCTGAATTTGGATCAAGCGATCGCTCTTAAAGATGAAGATTTACAAGATAAAACTAGCCGCGTTGCTAATTTAGAGTCGGAGTTAAAATTTCTAGCACGGGAAGTTGAAATTCTCGAACAATATTATCAAACTTATCAAGAATTAAGAGAACGAAGAATTGCTATCGTTAAAGGTCAAGTGTTAGCTTCGGCGGTGGTGCGAATTGTTGATCCTGATGCTACTATTTCCGCCATAGACCGTTTGCTCAGACAAGCTAATCGCAATGTAATTAAAGCAACCTTATTTAAAGAAGAAGAAGAACCGGAACAGCGAGTGGTTAAAATTACTAACGCTCAGGTAGAGCAATTAGCTAATCAAATTGCGGACGGTCAAGATTATGTATTGCGAATTATTTCTGCCGGTAATTATGTTCAAGGGGAAACAGAAGTTAGAGTTTTTGCAGATCTTGCTCTCAACAAACAAGTTTTTCCCGCAGGAGAAGAAATTGCTACAGTTTCTTTAGACGCAGAAAATCTTACTCCAAGTGAGTTACAAGACAGATTAAACTGGTTACTAGCGGTGTGTAAATTTCGCGCTCAACGAGGAGGTATCTTAGGAGATATTCAAGTAGGAGACGGTAAAATAAGTACTTTAGTTAAGTTTATTGATAAAATTAGTGCTTCACAACAACCTTTGACTGAAATGAAAGCCATTGCATCTGAAACTACCTATACTATCGGACCTCTTAAGTTGGATTTGATTGTCACCCATAACGACGAAATTATTGTTAGTACCAACGAGCAACGCCGAAATAGGGAATAGGGAATAGGGTAACTAATGACTAATAACGGTACAGACAAGGCACGCCTTGTCTCTAATAACTAATGACTGAAATATCTTGGTACAATCCTTGGGCGATCGCCATAGGGTTGAATGCCGTACTTTTGGCGATCGCTTTTTTAATACCCAAAAAGTTATTAACTCCTGCGGGTTATATCCATGCTTGGATTCTGGGGGTTTTGGTTTGGGGAACTTTGGGATGGCAGGGTTATATAGTAGTTATGTTTTATTTTCTGCTCGGCTCGGCTGTGACCTTTGTGGGTATGGCAGAAAAAGAAGCAGAAGGTATTGCCGAGGAACGTTCTGGAGCAAGAGGACCGGGTAATGTTTGGGGGTCGGCTCTCACAGGAACAATTTGCGCTCTGGCGACTTTATGGAGCAACGAGCCATTGCAGGAATTATTAATTTTGGGTTATGTAGCTAGTTTTGCTACCAAACTTTCCGATACTGTAGCCAGTGAAATAGGTAAAGCTTTTGGCAAGCGTACTTTTTTAATTACTACTTTAAAACCAGTACCTCGCGGTACAGAAGGTGCAGTAAGTTTAGAGGGGACATTGGCAGGAATAGTAGCTTCCGTGGTGATCGCTATGCTGGCTTGGGGAATTGGCATGATTAGTTTGCTTGGTGTTGTTTGGTGTATAGTTGCTGCTTTCATTGCTACTACCATTGAAAGTTTAATTGGTGCTACCTTAGAAGCAAAATTTACCTGGCTGACCAATGATCTGGTTAACTTTACCAATACCTTGATTGGTGCGATCGCCGCAATGCTGTTAGCCTCAGTTATTTAAACTACAGACAAGGCATACCTTGTCTCTAATGACTAATGATGAAAAACGCATTGTCGTTGAATAGCTGCTTGTAATAAGGCTTTATACTCTTTCGGGGAGATAATGTAAGAACCAAAACGTTCTAGATGAGGATTTTGTAGTTGAGCATCGAACAAAAGGTATTTCCTGCGGCGCAGATGTTCGACTAACTTAACCATGGCTATTTTAGAGGCGTTGGGAACGCGATAAAACATCGATTCACCAATAAATGCACCACCAATACCAATACCCAAAATACCCCCTGCTAGTTCTTCTCCCTGCCAAGTTTCAAAACTGTGAGCAAACCCTGCTTGATGTAGAGCTAGATAAATATATTTTAACTCCTGAGAAATCCAGGTAGTATCGCGAGCAGCACAATTTTCACACACTGCTACAAAATTGCGGTCAATTGTAACAGAAAATAATTCTTGATTGAGAATTCGTCTTAAAGATTTGGGATAGCGAAAGCGATGATCTAGAGGGATTAGGGTGCGCTGACGACTGGAATACCAGTCTAAATTGCCATTATTATCTGACATCAAGAAATAACCCTGACTGTATCCTTCCACAACCCAAGAAATATCACCTGTCATCTTATCTATATTTTATTTGTGGTTATATTATCTCAATTGACGCAGTGCTTCAAATAAACCAATAGAAACGCTAACAGAAAGATTTAAACTTCTGACTTTTGGTTCGGCCATCGCGATATGAACTTTAAAATCGCAAACGGACAATAACTCTTCTGGCAAACCTGCTGTTTCTTTCCCAAATAATAGCCAATCATCTTCTTGATATTTACAGTCTAGATAATTCTTGCTACCGCGCACACTAAAACCGATTAATCTACCGCCTCGTTGACGATGTGCCTGTAAAAAAGCTTCTATGTTTTGATGGTAATGTAGATCTACTAAAGGCCAATAATCTAAACCCGCTCTTTTTAAGTAGCGATCGCTGATTTCAAAGCCTAATGGTGCTACTAAATGTAGCTCTGTTTTACTAGCAGCACAAGTGCGGGCAATATTACCTGTATTTGGCGGAATTTCGGGATGCACTAGAACGACACGAACCATATCATACTAAATCCTGTTTAGATACACTACTTGAAAGTTGTGATGAGGCAGGAGGCAGGTGTAAAGTGTACTTTTTGAGTCTGAGAAAAGCTATAAATAAACTAACCAACAATTTTAACTTTCTGCTTCACTGGGATTTTGCTGTCTGGTTTCAATTTCTTCTAGAGTTTTCAGTAAAATCCGTTTGGCTTGCAATTCCCAACCCCGTTTTTGAATATTAAAAGCTAAGGGTATGGCGATCGCTGGTGCCAGAAAGTCCACTGGTTGACGTAGAGAAATTCCCAATAACAAACCCAAACCAGCAATTCCCCACAAGGGTAAAGCAACATTTTGACGTTGTTCTTCAATGAGCTTACCGAAAAAACCTGTAGGCATGAGGGTTAATAATTCTTCTTTTACTGCTTTTTGTTCAGCCAGAGAAACAGATAAACCAATTTTACGGCGCAGCCTTTCTATTTTTCGAGCATCTGTACTGTATTGAGTTAATTCGTCTTCTGCCATTAAAATTAATCGTTCTAGTTGCGACATTAGATTCTGTAATATTCTTTGATTAAAAATGTAATTGTAAATAAGGGTTTAGCATTGCTAAACCCCCACAGATTAACAATATTTTATCGCCTTGAGATACAGAAACCATCTAAAGTAATTTATAGATTGACGCTAATTTACTGAGATGTGATCACGCCATGCCTCGCTAGGAGAGAGATCGCGCTTAAGGATTGTATCTCACAACAGAGCAAGGGTTCTAAATAATTTTTTGGTTAAAGAATTTTTAGCTACAAGTTAATTCAATTACACACTAGATTGTCACACTTAATTTTTTGTTCTAGCAGTGCAGTGGAAAAAGTACTGGTGTAGATTTCTAATTCCGCAGAGTTAGGAGCTTCAAATAACAGGTGTTGTCCTGGAAATACTACTCGCTCGAAATACCAGTCTCTAACATTACTAATGCGACCAACTTGAATTTTATCAGTGTGATTGACGTAGCAGCAAAGAATCATTTGTTAAATAGGGGGACTCAAAAAATAAGAAGATAAACATAATAATACTCAAACCCATACAGGCTTGAGTAAGTTTTTTATATGCCAACCGTTTTATAAACAAGGTGGTTGGCGGTTTCTAATAACTTGTTAACGATCATAAAGTTAATTGAAAATGTATTAACTTTTCTTTAGATTTTTTTAAGATTGTCATTTAAAAACCCATTGCCCTAAGTTGATCGACAGCATTTTGATATCCCTTGAGATTACCTTGTTGTTGCCAGATATTAGCTGCTAGTTGTAAATTCTGAACTGCTCCGTTAATATCCCCCAAATTATAAAGAGCCAAACCCCTGTGATAATAAGCTTCAGCATAATTAGGATCTCGTTGTAGAGCTAAATTACTATCGACAATTGCCCCCTGATAGTCTTGTAAGCGCAATTTAACAAAGCCCAGGCTGCCATAAGCAGGAAGAAAAGTAGGGTTAATTTGCAGTGTTTGAGTAAAATCTGCGATCGCATTGCGATAGTTTTGCAGATCTCGATTAGCATTACCTCGATAGAAAAAAGCTTGTGGGTTATTGGGATCGATCTGTAGTGCTTGAGTAAAATCTGCGATCGCACCTTGGCTATCTCCCAAGCGAGATCTGACTAAACCCCGATCCATATACGCAGGAATGAACTTCGGATCGATCTGCAAAGCCTGGGTAAAATCCGCCATGCCAGCCCGTAAATTGCCAATAGTATTATGGTAAATACCCCGATTATGATAAATCGGTACAGCATTGGGTTGAACTTTTAAAAACTCAGTTAAATCTTCAATTGCTTTAGGATACTCCCCTTTGCTAGCATAAGCTCGACCCCGATTCACATATACTTGCACATCTTGAGAATTTAGTTCTAAAGCTTGGTTGTAATCGTCAATAGCTTCATCATAATTCTGTAATTGAGCTTGTGCCAAACCCCGACTGTGATAAACTTGCCCTTGCTTAGGATTGAGTGCGATCGCTCGATCATAATCTTTAATTGCCCCCTTAGAATTACCCAATCTGCTTTTACTGTAACCTCTTTGATAGTAGGCCTTGTCGTGATTGGGGTCTACCCGAATAGTGCGATCAAATTCGGTAATAGCATTACGGTAATCTTGGTTTTTAATTTTTTCGATACCTGCTTGATAGTAAACTGCCGCATCGTTAAAAGATTCTCGTTCAGGTAATTCTCTAGATTGAGCCAAAACCGAGGTTTTTAAGGTGGAAGAGACCCTGGCTTGAAAAGCCAAGGTGGCGACATCCGAGGTCTCCTCGGATGCGTGAGACCGCCGCAGGGCTTCCTTCCACTTCGTAAAAATTGAGGCTGTCACCCGTTCCCCGTCTTGAAAAGACGGGGCTTGCGGGCGACCGTTGGTCAATAAGAGTAATCCTAATAAAGAGGCAGTTGATGCTATTTTAATAATTGTTTTGAGCATTTAATATAAATAACTGTTCGTAACTTAGGAAGGGGCTATTGTTGATTATCAATAATAGTGCAACAAAAATGGTACAAATAGCTAACGATACCTAAAAGTGAAAGTATGCTCAGACCCAGAATTGGACGAGAGAGTAGGGGTTTGTTGGCTAACCCTTTAAGGATTCTTTTCTTTTAAAAATTCAACGGGCTTATAGCCGTTGGAGTGTCAAACAAAAATTAACTAACAGGTAACAAGAACTGCGATACTCTAGATCGGGGATGAGACGATGCCGTAGGGAGAGCCTGTTTCTGGAAATAACCTTCAGAGCAGACGATTTTCTGAGGCGAGACAACCTCGTCTTACACGTCCTTGCTTGTAGGGTTCATTTTCCTGCGGTATTTCAAACATCCGTTATTTATTCAATTTTGTTAAGATACTTGCTATGACATCTGTGGAAACTTCTCAGCGTACCGTACGAATTGGAACTCGTAAAAGTCAGCTTGCTTTAGTACAAACTTATTGGGTCAAAGCTGAATTAGAAAAACATTTTCCTCATCTCAAGTTTGAAGTAGAGGAAATGAGTACCCAAGGAGATAAAATCCTCGATGTACCGTTGGCAAAAATTGGCGATAAAGGTTTATTTACCAAAGAATTAGAAGTGGGAATGCTCAACCATCAAACTGATTTTGCAGTTCATTCCCTAAAAGATTTACCCACTAACTTACCAGAAGGATTGATGTTGGGTTGTGTGACTGCTAGAGTTGATCCGGCTGATGCGTTGGTAGTTAATGCCAAATACCAAGATAAAAAACTAGAAACTTTGCCCCCCGGCGCGGTAATTGGAACTTCTTCTTTAAGAAGACTGGCACAACTACGCCACTATTATCCCCATTTAGAATTTAAGGATATTAGAGGTAATGTAAATACTCGTCTGGCAAAATTAGATGCAGGAGAATATGACGGGATTATTTTAGCCGTTGCTGGCTTGCAAAGATTGGCTATGAGCGATCGCATTCATCAAATTCTGTCTGCCGATATTTCTCTTCATGCTGTCGGACAGGGAGCATTGGGGATAGAATGTCGAGAAGGAGATGAAGAGATTTTAAAAATTATCAAAGCCTTAGAAGATGACGATAGTAGCGATCGCACTACAGCAGAAAGATCGTTTTTAAGAGAGTTAGAAGGGGGCTGTCAAGTTCCTATTGGCGTTAACACCAGTATTGACGGAGATACCCTGACTCTTAAAGGCATGGTAGCTAGTTTAGATGGCAAACAACTACTCAAAGAAACTATTAGTGGTCAGAGAAATGATGCCACAAAACTAGGAATAGATTTGGCTACTCAATTACGCAATATGGGAGCAGGAGAAATTTTAGCAGAAATATTTGCCAGTGTAGAACGCAGTTAAAACAACAGTCTTTGCTACTTTTCCTCAATGTTGATTCCTGATTTGACTGTGAGAAAATTATCGAGTATTACTTAGTAGTCCGATTAAATTAATTGCTTAGGTGTGAAGAATGAATATCAAAAATTTAACAGTTCCTACATTAATTGGGTTATCTTTACTATTTGGAGCTTGCGCAGAACAACAAATTGAAACCCCTGATGCTAGCGGAATTCAAGAAGGTATTGAAGGTATCGAACAAAGTGCCGAAGATGCGAACGATGCTCTGAGTGATGGCGTTAAGGAACTGCAAAAAGGCGCAGAAGATGCTACCGGTGCATTGCAAAACGGTATGGATAATATCCAACAAAGTGCCGAAGATGCTACTGGTGCGGCTAATAAAGCGGTTAAAGATTTAGGAGATAAAATTCCCCCAACCAACAGTAATTAAAATTAAATCTATAGTTGGGATTTAATTGGCTCGACAAAAAAACCAAGCTACTAACAACAATCTAGAATTAAAATATATTCAGGTATCGGGTTAAACTTAAAACTCGATACCTATTTTTATGTCCAAAAAAATTTAAGATAAAAAAATTATCAGCGCGATCGCGATTTAGATAAAATGACAATACAAACTGATTTATTGACTTATGCCCAGTGGTCGGGAATAGCCACAATTGGATGTTTAATTTTCGCTGTAATTGCTTTTATTGCAGGGTGGGGTTTTCGCTTTCGTTTGGTTGGTGTTACTAGCTTTATGGGAGTGTTAACCTTGGGAATTTTTGCTCTAAGTTTGGGTTTATTTATCCATACCGCAATACCTGGAGCAGTACGGTATTCTTTAGTTTATGACAATGGTGCTAATCAAGCTGTAGTTACCGTCAAACCAGACATAGCAACCTCTGCAATTGAGCCTACCTTGCGTCAAGCTGCAACGGATTTATACTCCTACGGTAGAACAGGCACTAATGGCAATAATCGCTTTACAGTCAAACTCAGAACTGTCTTGCATCCTCAAACTGGAGTTTCTCAACCACTATATTTGGGAGAAGCTAGCCGCTCTTTAATTGAGCGTAGTGAAGATAACATCCAAATCAACATATTTACCGAGAATTTAGCCAAACTACCACAGACAACTAACAGTTAAAACGTTAAATATAAATGGGAAAAAAAACCACTCAAACAACAACTCAAACTAATTTAATTTCTCTCTCCATTGCGCCAACACGAGTATTACGAGGAGAAGAATGTTTAAGGGAATCAGGAAACGCGATCGCCCTTTTAGGAAATCGCCCTCTAGTAGTAGGTGGCGATCGCACTTTACAATTAATTCAGCCTCATTTACAGCCAATTTTTACCCAAGATCAATTAGTTGCCACAGAAGCCAGCTATCTTCCAGATTGTGCCGAATCATCTCTGATTAAACTGCAAGAAGCGGTGACTCAACATCAAGCAGATTTGATTATCGGAGTTGGCGGCGGTAAGGCTTTAGATACTGCCAAGTTGTTAGCTCATCAATGTCAACTACCGATTGTGACGATTCCTACTTCAGGAGCTACCTGCGCTGCTTGGACAGCACTATCTAATATTTATTCCGAAGCAGGAGCATTTCAATATGATGTCGCTTTAAATCGCTGTCCCGACTTATTAATTTTAGATTATGGTTTGATTCGCACTGCACCACAACGTACCTTAGTAGCAGGAATTGGAGATGCGATCGCCAAATGGTATGAAGCATCGGTGAGCAGTGGTACATCTTCAGATACCCTAGTCATTTCTGCCGTACAGCAAGCTCGAATTCTACGGGATATTCTCTTACAAAAATCGGCAACTGCATTAGAAAACCCCAAAAGCGATGAATGGCGAGAAGTGGTCGATGCTACCGTATTATTAGCAGGGGTAATTGGTGGCATTGGCGGTGCTAACTGTCGTACTGTCGCCGCTCATGCTATGCATAATGGTTTAACTCAGATTCCCGAAGCACATCAGGCTTTACACGGCGAAAAAGTAGCTTATGGCATTCTGGTACAGTTGCGCCTAGAAGAAATGGTGCAGGGCAATAAGTTAGCAGCTACTGCAAGACAACAATTATTACAATTTTATCAGGATATTGGCTTACCTAAAACACTAGAAGATTTGGGTTTAGGTGAAGTTTCACTAGCCCAACTGCGCCATTGTACCGAAGTTGCTTGTAATCCTGCTTCGGATATCCATCGTTTGCCTTTTAAAGTATCTCCCGAACAATTAATGGCAGCAATGGTTTCGACTATGATTCCCGTTGATAAACCAGTGGCTACAATTGAAACCTTGAACATTGAACATTGATATAATACTTGATCGCATCACATTCTATTTCTATGCTTTAACAGAAATGTCGCTATCCATCCCCA
>JBHJNX010000180.1:0-13151 GCA_050330335.1 Pleurocapsa sp.
GATGAACAACACCTAGAGTCAAAATATTAAATACTTTCCGACCAAACTGCCACTCAGTACGATCAAGACTCAAAACCCATGGCTCAGGTATTTCCATCATTTCAATCACTAGCTTCGCCAGGCTGTAGTAGTCCATCTCAAACTCTCGTAGAAAAGGTATGGAAATTTCTCTAATGAGTATCGACAGCGATCGCTTTGTAAATTCTGATTTCTACCAAGATTTATAGTTTTTTATATTATCTCTCAAAAATGTTTCAAAATTAAAGTTATAACACATTGTGTCGTTCCAACGCGATCGCCTTTGATAAAAGATCGGTCAAATTACCACTCCAATTTTAAGACTCATTTAGAGGTGCGATCAAGAAAAAAGAAGTAAATTAGCCAATAATCTTTTTATGCCTATATGGTGTCACAAAATCGCGCTGTTAAGATCGTAAGTAAGCAAACCCTGAAAAGCGATCGCTATTTCTCTGAAATACATATTAATTTTCTAAGACTTTAATAGAAAAAAATATATCAAAATAGAAAATGTAAAACTAGATTATCCTTTCTACATAAGAAAAAAGGAAGGAGGTTGTTTGTTCAATAATTAAGAAAACAATTAGCATTAATTTAAAAAAAGAATTGGCAAGCTAGTAAGAATATTATTTAGATTCCGAGTAGAAATTTTTATTAATCTTGAGAAAATATAAATATATTGGGAGCTTCAGCTATAAAGCTTGAGGCAGTAAGTAAAATTCTAATTCCGAGAAGGGTAATTATCGGTATTAGGATTATTAATCCTAAGTTATAAGGGGCGTAAGCAATGTTAAGTTAACTATTAATGTTTTACATTCGAGCTTGTATTAAACGACGTAAATCGTAAGGGCGCGTCCCCCGAATCGAATTCGGGGGCTTGTGCCGCCCGTAAATTCATAAGAAGATATTAATCAAAAAAAAATGGTATGGAAACAATGTCTTCCATACCATTTAATAATTTTTTAATTAGCAAGCCGATCAGTCGTTACGAAGAGGGTAATAACTCTACTTTTTCTTTCTGAGGAATAATTTTTACTTTATTCTCTTCATCGATATCTACAACTGCCGCGTCTCCTTCTCCCAAACGCCCGGAAAGAATCTCTTCAGCTAAAACGTCTTCTAGTAGGCGCATAATAGCTCGACGGAGAGGACGCGCACCGTATGACGGGTTGTATCCTTCATCTACTAGGCGTTCTTTGAATTTGTCGGTAACTTCGAGAGTAATTTCTTGTTCGGTCAGGCGAGTAAACACTTCTTTGAGGAGGAGTTCGCTGATTTCTTTGACTTCGTCTTTGCTTAACTGGCGGAAGACAATGATTTCATCGAGACGGTTGAGGAATTCTGGACGGAAGTAGCTTTTTAACTCTTCATTTACTAAGGAGCGAATACGATTGTATTTTGCTTCTTGTTGGTCGTCGGCAAATTCAAACCCAAGACCGCCACCACCTTTTTCAATCACTTTAGAACCGATGTTGGAAGTCATGATTAGTAGAGTGTTTTTGAAGTCTACCGTTCTACCTTTTGCATCAGTTAAGCGACCATCTTCTAAGATTTGCAACAGCATATTGAAGATGTCGGGGTGAGCTTTTTCAATCTCGTCGAATAGTACAACTGTATAAGGACGACGGCGTACTGCTTCAGTTAACTGACCTCCTTCGTTGTAACCTACATAGCCTGGAGGCGAACCAATTAGTTTAGAAACCGTATGACGTTCCATATATTCGGACATATCCAAACGGATCATGGCATCTTCCGAACCAAAGAAATAAGTAGCCAAAGCTTTGGTTAACTCGGTTTTACCTACCCCAGTAGGACCAGAGAAGATAAAACTAGCAATAGGACGGTTGGGATTTTTCAGACCGACTCTAGCTCTTCTAATGGCACGAGAAACAGCTTTAACTGCATCTTCTTGACCGATAATGCGATTGTGGAGAGTGTCCTCCATGTGTAAGAGTTTTTCAGATTCGGATTCGGTAATTTTATTTACCGGTACGCCAGTCCAAGAAGCGACGATGTGAGCGATTTCTTCAGAATCTACCACCGCAGAAGTTTCTTCTCCATCAGCTTCAGCTTTCTTAGTCGAAGCGATGTTGCGAATTTGCTCCTTAATTTCCATTTCGCGATCGCGTAATTCTCCAGCACGGTCGAAATCTTGGGAGCGAACTGCATTATCTTTTTGTTTGAGAACTTCCCGTAATTCCTTATCCAACTCTTTAGCGGCTGGAGGTAATTGAGAGTTAATTAACCGCACGCGAGAACCTGCTTCGTCAATTAAGTCAATGGCTTTATCTGGCAAATAGCGATCGCTGATATAGCGGTCAGACAATTTAGCTGCCGCTTCTAAAGCTTCGTCTAATATTTTTAATTTATGATGTTGTTCGTAACGTTCCCTTAAACCATAGAGAATTTCGATAGTTTCATCTACCGTTGGCTCTCCTACCTGTACTGGTTGGAAACGACGTTCTAGTGCGGCATCCCTTTCGATGTGCTTGCGATATTCATCTAGGGTGGTTGCACCAATACACTGTAATTCTCCTCTAGCTAAAGCTGGTTTGAGGATATTCGCAGCATCGATCGCTCCTTCTGCTGCACCGGCACCGATCAGGGTGTGTACTTCGTCAATCACCAAAACTACGTTTCCGGCTTGACGAATTTCATCCATAATTTTTTTCAGACGTTCTTCAAACTCACCCCTATATTTAGTTCCAGCTACCAATAAGCCGATATCGAGGGTAACTACTCGTTTTTCTTCGAGGATATCGGGAATATCTTTATTGGCAATGCGTTGAGCTAAACCTTCGGCGATCGCGGTTTTACCCACACCTGGTTCGCCAATTAATACGGGATTATTCTTGGTACGCCTACCCAAAATCTGGATGACCCGCTCGATTTCTTTTTGTCTGCCGACTACAGGATCGAGTTTGCCCTCTGCTGCCATTTGGGTCAAATTTGAACCAAATTCATCGAGTGTGGGAGTTTTATTTCTACCTTGAGAGCTAGAACCGGCAGTAACTTCTGCGGTTTCTCCCAACATTCTGATGACTTGGGTACGAACTTTTGATAAGTCTACTCCTAAGTTTTCTAAAACTCTAGCAGCCACCCCCTCTCCTTCACGAATTAAACCCAAGAGCAGATGCTCTGTGCCGATATAGTTATGTCCTAATTGGCGGGCTTCTTCTAGAGATAATTCTAGAACTCTTTTAGCTCTAGGGGTAAAGGGAATTTCCACTGCTACAAAACCAGAGCCACGACCGATAATTTTTTCTACTTCGATGCGAGCATCCTTAAGATTAACACCCATCGATTTGAGAACTTTGGCGGCGACACCAGTGCCTTCTCCGATCAAACCCAAAAGAATCTGTTCGGTTCCGACAAAGTTATGACCCAGGCGGCGTGCTTCCTCCTGTGCCAACATTATTACTTTAATTGCCTTTTCTGTGAAGCGTTCAAACATGACCTATTTCATCACCTGCTGCTTGCCCTTGTATGGTGATTCTAACACAGGCTCAAGGTTTTCCTGTTGGGATTGCGATCGAATAAACTAGCTATTGACTGAATTGGTATAGATATCGGTCAGCTAGACGAGATTTGATTGTTTTTTGCCAATGAGCTAAATATTGGGAAAATTCTGGCTGGTTGAGGTTTTTGTTCCACAAAATTAAAGCATCTTTTCCTTCTGGTTGATAATATCCCTTGCGTTTGCCAATAATTTGAAAGCCAAATTTTTGGTATAGATTAATAGCTGGCTGATTATCTGCTTTTACTTCTAAAGTTGCCCATTTCAATCCCCGATGCAGAGCATCTTGAAACAGGAGGCAGAGTAATAGTCCCCCCAATCCCTGTCTTTGATAGTTGGGGTGAATACCCAACAGGGTAATATGAGCTTCTTCTACAATAGACCACAAGCAACCAATACCGATAATTTGAGAGTCACCCGTTCCCTGTCTTTTCGACCGTTGGTCAAACTTAATTGCTAGAGATTCTTGAACTGATAGGGCAAGTAGACTACTGTTAGGACTTTCTATTTCTCTGAGGTAACCGGTTTGACTCCACAATCCTCCAAAACACAGCTGATCTAATGCCATTATTTCAGAGATTTGTTCGGAAATTATTGGTGCAGTTACTAAGATTTTCACAGCCTCTAATTGTACACTAAAAAAATAGACACTTCTTGTCTCAATCAACACCATCCTCTAAACTTTTTTAAATTAATTAGTAAAATTGAATTATGCTCTCGACAGAAGATCGCAGTTTACAAGAAAACGGACATCGTTATTTACCTCAAATTACCAGCTTAGATATTCCCCCTTCTCCCAATCAAGAATTGATGCCTCTGACCGCCAAAGTCAACAATCATGACTTTTTGACTATTGGTGGTTGCGACCTGAAGGTTTTAGTAGAGCGATTTGGTTCTCCTTTATACGTGCTAGATGAATTTACTTTGAGAACTGCCTGTCGTCAATATCGAGATAGTTTCGCTACTTATTATCCAGGAGAATCTCAAGTAATTTATGCTTCCAAAGCTTGGAGTTGTCTGGCAATCTGTCGCATTATCGACAGTGAAGGCTTGGGTTTTGACGTGGTATCTGGAGGAGAACTCTACACCACCTTACAGGCAGGAATCGATAGCGAAAAAATTTATTTTCACGGTAATAATAAATCAACTTCGGAATTAGAATTTGCTCTAGATGTTGGTTGTACGATTATTGTCGATAATTGGTTGGAATTAAAAACTTTAGCTACCATGAGCGAGTCAGAAGACAGACAACCAGTAAAAATTTTAGTGCGTCTGACTCCTGGGATTGAATGCCATACTCATGAATACATTCGCACCGGACATTTAGATAGTAAATTTGGTTTCGATCCCAACCAAATCGAGGAAGTTTTTCGCTACCTTCAACAACATCCCCAGTTAAATTTTATTGGCTTACACGCTCATATCGGGTCGCAAATCTTTGAACGTCAACCCCACCAAGATTTAGCGACGGTATTAGTCGAGTGGATGCAAAAAGCGCAAGATTATGATTTATCCGTTACAACTTTAAATGTGGGCGGTGGTTTGGGTATCCGCTATACTGAAGCTGACGACCCACCAAGTATTTCTGAATGGGTAAAAGCAGTTAGCGACGCAGTAACATCGGCTTGTACTGCTAATGGACTACCACTACCAAAATTAATTGCTGAACCAGGGCGATCGCTGGTTGGCTCGGCCTGTGTTACTGCATATACAATTGGCAGTCGTAAGGAAATACCAGAGTTAAATACTTATGTAGCTGTAGATGGAGGTATGTCGGATAATCCCCGTCCGATTACTTATCAATCTGTATATAGAGCGGTGGTAGCCAATCGGATGTCAGCACCTTTAACTCAAGAGGTGACAGTAGCAGGTAAACACTGTGAATCTGGCGATGTAGTAATTAAAAATGCTAAGTTGCCCGAAACTTCACCTGGAGATATCCTAGTGGTTTTGGATACAGGAGCATACAACTACAGTATGGCATCGAACTATAATCGTATCGGTAGACCTGCTGCAATTTTAGTTAATCAAGGGGAAGCCAATCTAATTATTGAAAGAGAAACATACCAAAACTTAATTGAGCGCGATCGCACTCCAGAAAGATTGGTTGACTCAAATGATAAATAGATTAGTATAGAAGCCAACTCCTATTCAATCATTTCCTTGAATTGCAAGGATTTTTCCTGCTCACCATTCGTAGCCGAACGTAAAATAATGTCACTGTCGGGTTTTGTTCCTGACCTGGGTAAAATTCTACCCTACTGGTTGCCCTCAGCCATCGATGTGGGTCTAGTTTTAGCTTTGAGTTACGTCCTTCTCCTGGTTATTGGAGAGGGCGAACGGCGTAGCTTGTGGATGGTTAGAGGCTTTATTGTCTTGATGTTTTTTACCGTATTCAGCAAAAAGCTGGGACTGAGTTTGTTGGGGTTTTTACTAGAAAAACTGGTTCTCGGTTCTGCTGTAGCGATGGCGGTAATTTTTCAATCTCAATTCAAACGGTTTCTCGAACAAATCGGCAGAGGAGAAATACTCCAGTTATTTCAAGCTTCCAGAAAACCTAAAGCTCAACCAGACAGCGTAATCGATTGTATTGTTGATGCCGTTAAAGAATTATCCCAAAATCGGACGGGAGCTTTACTCTTAATGGAAACCACGGGGTCTTTAGAAGAAGAAGATTTTGTCTCTCCTGGAGTAGATTTAAATGCGGAAGTGTCTAAAGAACTAATTCAAACCATTTTTCAAACTGCAACTTTATTACATGATGGTGCAGTTTTAATTAGTGGTTCGCGAATTGTTTCAGCTTCCGTAATTTTGCCTCTTTCCGAGCGGACTGCTTCCCGTCAGCTGGGAACTCGCCATCGCGCGGCGATGGGAATTACCGAAAGAGTAGATAAATGCTTGTGCATTGTCGTCTCCGAAGAAACGGGTTCGATTTCATTAGCAGAAAAAGGAACTCTGAATAGACCCCTAACCAGTAGTAAACTAAAAGAGCTATTACAAGCTAAATTTGCTCCCATAGTGGAAAGAGATGCGGTGCGTCTGAGTCGCAAATTGGGCTTTCAGGGAAAAATTTTGCTGAAACGCCTCTTGCGTATGCGATCGCCAATCTCCCGTAAAAACAATAATTAGGGGCAATGGTTAATTTTTAGTTTATTGTTTTGTGTTGAGCATTTTTACCCATGAGCTTTCAGCCAGTTACTTTGCAACAATTACCCTCTGACTTAAACCCCAATCTTTTGCCCCAGCACGTAGCAGTGATTATGGATGGTAATGGTCGTTGGGCAAAAAATCAGGGAAAACCGAGAATTATCGGTCATCAAAAAGGGGTGGATGCTCTTAAAGATTTACTGCGCTGCTGCAAAGACTGGGGTATTCCCGCTCTGACAGCTTATGCTTTTTCCACTGAAAATTGGGGTAGACCTTCAGCAGAGGTGCAGTTTTTAATGACTTTATTTGAAAGGGTATTGCGCCGAGAATTGCAGGAAATGATGGCTGAAAATGTCAAAATTCGCTTCGTTGGTAATTTAGCAGGTTTACCAAGCTCATTACGGCAGGAAATAGACCGTTCGATGCAAGATACTCAAGATAATCAGGGGATTCAATTTACAGTTGCTACAAATTATGGTGGTAGGCAAGAAATAGTTCAAGCAGTAAAAGCGATCGCCTCAAAAGTAGAACAAGGTTATCTCGAAGTAGACCACATCGACGAGGCTTTATTTGAGCAGCATCTTTATACTTATGGTATTCAGCATCCCGACTTATTAATTCGTACCAGTGGGGAAATGCGAATTAGTAATTTTTTGCTCTGGCAAATGGCTTATGCCGAAATTTACGTTACTTCAACTCTTTGGCCCGATTTTGATCGCGCTGAATTTCATAAAGCTTTGGCAACCTATCAAAAAAGAGAACGACGTTTCGGTAAAGTTTAAAAATTAAACAGGCGTAAGAGTATTAATTTGTGGCATTCATTTTTAGATTTCATTCAATTTTCAACTGACTATCACCACAATTGATTCTCCATCTTGTTTGGTTTTGTAAGTAGTTAAAGAACTTTCGGCAGGTTTGTTAGCTACTGTACCATCTAAAAAAAATTGAGAGTTATGACAGGGGCAAATTAATAGTTGTCGGTCGGCATCGAATTCAACGTTACAACCTTGATGAGTACATTTAGGATCTACGGCAACAATATTGTTAGTTTGGGAATTACGAAATACTAAAATAGGTTTAGATAAATTGGTTTCATTAAAAATAAATTGATTGCTATCTAATTCGCTGATGTTACCAACAGTTATTAATTTGGTAGTAGGAGTAGTTTCAGCAAGATCTTGACTACAAGCAGCAATTACAGCAGGAAGAGAACTAACTAAAGTTCCGACTCCTATCCAAATAAGAAAGGTACGACGATCCATTAATCAAATTACCAAGCAGATTAACTTTATTATTCAATTAAATAGCAAAAATAGAGATATAGCTTTAACCATACCTCTAAACCCCTATTTACAGTATTTTATAGGGTTGTCATCTGATAATAATGAATCACCATTTGACCCATCAATGTTATCTCATTTTAGACATGGCTCGGGGCGGATTTGAACCGCCGGCCTAGGGCTTATGAGTCCCCCGCTCTAACCAACTGAGCTACCAAGCCTTGATGCGCCGTTTTTTGGCAACTTCACCATTATACAACAAAAAATGTAATTATTATTAAGTTTTTTTGGTTAACTAAATTTTTTTCTAAATTTAAAACCACCTGGATATCTCTCTTTAATACCCCACACCATGAAAAGTTCCTAAAAGTAGGATAATTATTTAAGAACTGAAATAGAAGACTTGTTATTAAGAGAATACGAGAATACGGCAATATGCATTTAAGTGAAATAACTCATCCAAATCAATTGCATGGTTTATCTATCCGTCAACTAGAGGACATTGCCCGCCAGATCAGAGAAAAACATTTACAAACAGTAGCTACTAGCGGCGGTCATTTAGGACCTGGCTTGGGAGTAGTGGAATTAACGATCGCTTTATATCAAACTTTAGATTTAGATCGAGATAAAGTGGTTTGGGATGTGGGGCATCAAGCATATCCTCACAAATTAATTACGGGCAGATATAACAAATTTAATACTCTGCGTCAAAAAGATGGTGTGGCAGGCTATTTAAAACGTAGTGAAAATAAATTTGATCACTTTGGTGCGGGACACGCATCTACAAGTATCTCCGCCGCTTTGGGTATGGCATTAGCTAGAGATGCCCAAGAAGAAGACTACAAATGTGTGGCAATTATTGGAGATGGCGCGCTGACAGGCGGTATGGCATTAGAAGCCATCAACCATGCAGGACATTTGCCCCATACTAATTTAATGGTAGTCTTAAACGATAACGAAATGTCGATCTCTCCCAATGTGGGAGCAATTTCTCGTTATCTGAATAAAGTTCGACTGTCCGAACCGATGCAGTTTCTTTCAGGTAATCTTGAAGAACAGTTCAAACACTTACCTTTCTTTGGTGATTCGTTAACTCCAGAAATGGAAAGAGTCAAAGAGGGGATGAAACGTTTAGCGGTACCTAAAGTAGGAGCAGTAATTGAAGAATTGGGCTTTAAATATTTTGGTCCCATTGACGGTCATAATTTAGAAGAATTAATTTCTACCTTCAAACAGGCACATAAAGTATCAGGCCCAGTATTAGTTCATGTGGCTACAGTTAAAGGTAAGGGCTATGCGATCGCTGAAAAAGACCAAGTAGGTTATCATGCCCAAAGTCCCTTTAATCTGGCAACGGGTAAAAGTATTCCTGCTAGTAAACCTAAGCCCCCTAACTACTCCAAAGTGTTTGCCCATACTCTGACTACCCTGGCAGAAAACGACCCAAAAATTATTGGTATCACTGCGGCAATGGCAACAGGGACAGGATTGGATAAATTACAGAAAAAACTGCCCAAGCAATATATAGATGTGGGTATTGCCGAACAACACGCAGTAACTCTAGCAGCTGGTTTGGCTTGCGAAGGTATGAAACCCGTAGCAGCAATTTACTCCACTTTCTTACAACGAGCTTACGATCAAATTATCCACGATATCTGCATCCAAAAACTTCCCGTATTTTTCTGTTTAGATCGGGCGGGCATTGTGGGGGCTGATGGCCCGACTCATCAGGGAATGTACGATATTGCCTATTTGCGCTGTATTCCCAATATAGTCATTATGGCACCCAAAGATGAAGCCGAATTACAACGCATGATAGTTACTGGAGTTAATTATACCGATGGTGCGATCGCCATGCGTTATCCACGGGGTAATGGTGTAGGAGTACCTTTAATGGAAGAAGGTTGGGAAGAACTTGAAATCGGTAAAGGGGAAATTCTCCGCAATGGTGATGATATTCTCTTAATCGGTTACGGTACGATGGTACATCCAGCAATGCAGGTAGCGGAAATTCTCAACGAACACGGTATCGAAGCAACAGTAGTTAATGCTCGTTTTGTTAAGCCTTTAGATACAGAATTAATCGCACCTCTAGCTAAACGTATCGGTAAGGTAGCTACTTTTGAAGAAGGCTGTGTGATGGGGGGTTTTGGTTCGGCTGTAATTGAAGCTTTACAAGATCACGATGTTCTCGTTCCTGTGAAGCGTTTTGGCGTACCAGATATTTTAGTAGATCATGCTTCTCCTGATCAATCGAAAGCAAATCTGGGACTAAGTAGTCCGCAAATGGCAGAAAGCATACTCAAAGCTTTCTTTAAGAGTCAAAAACCTTCTGTAGTTAGTTAATTAAACATAATTTAAGGTGGATAATCATATCCATCTTATGATTTTTTTTTCTGCAAAATAATTTATAGTCATACTAATTCTATAGTCAAAGTAGGCATCAATCGCTGTAAATTTTTTAGGGATTTACCCTGCCAGGGAATATCTTTAGCTCCTATTACTACCATTTGAATATTTTTACTTTTACGAACATTAATTACAAATTTAGAAAGCATACTAATACCAGAACTATTCAAAAACTTTAATTCTTTGACGTTTAAAACAATTTTGGGCGGCTCTTCTTCCACAATATTATTTAATAAATCTAAAATCGAAGTATAATCTTCCGTTCCATTCAATCGCAATGAACCCTGAAAAATGATGCTGTGGTTTATTTTGTCATAAAAAATGTTATGAGTGTCAGTTTCGATTTTCATTGCTATCCTCATTTAAAAATATATTGTTTATTAACATAAATAATTTATCTAAAATTAAATTACTAACTGCACCATAGTCGTTACAGCTAATTCTTGAGATTGTTGAGGAAGGTCTTCAAATTTCCAGCCTAGTTTTGCACCATAATCATTCAGCATGGTTAGAAATCCCAAACCAGATCGGTCTTCGTCATCATTGATCGCAGTTTTTTCTAACTGAGCAAGATATAATTCTTCTGGATCGGAATTAATTAACCGTTCGATATGTGCTTGAAATTGGGATTTTTGTTCTAAATGAATACTATTGGTTAGCTGAAATATAATTAAATCGGGATTGAGATGAATCTGAATGCTGATGGGTAAAGGAGAAGTTTCGCAACCGTATTTCATCGCATTTTCTAATAATTCGTTGGCAATATAACTAATGGCACTTTGAACCTCGATTGGTTTTTTAGATTCTGAAATTTGTTCTTCATCAGCAAGAAAAAAACTACTGAGATAATCTGCCAAAAAATCAGCAGATAGACAATTATTGCGCCATCTCTGACGTAAGGGAATGGAACTTGGAGAAAAACTAAGAATTAAATATTCTTGACTGGGGGGTAAATCTTGTACGAAGTCGCCATAAACTTTTTTAATTTCTAAACTATTAGTTTGCATATAATTAACAGTAAATAATATAGAGTCTTTAGTTTATTTTTGTTTCAACACCACTAATGTAATGTCGTCATAAATTTTTTGCACTCCTATGTGCGATCGCAAGTCTTCAATTACTAGTTGTCTGATTTCTTGAGCAGATTTCGACCAATTTTGTCTGACTGCATTGCATAATCTATCTAATCCATATTGCACCCCCAGATTATTTTCAGCTTCGGTAATACCATCGGTATAAAGTATTACTACGTCTCCAGGGGCGAGATTGACCTCAACCTGAAAGACAAAATCTTCGATGGTTTCTGACAAACCTATAGGAAATCCTAAATCTATGGTGTCAATACGCTCTACTTCTTCGCCAGAGCGAACTACAAGCATTTCTTCATGTTGACCGCTCAAACTCAACCGACCTTGTTGATAATCGATCAAACAGAGAGTCAAGTTTTTGTCAGAATTCATGCGCTGCACATTTTTATAAATGGTACGATTGAGTACCTCAAAAAACTTTTTAGGATCGGTTTCATTATTTTCCATCAAAGTACGGACAGCGGTTTGCACCATGAGCATTAATACTCCGCTTTCTAAACCGTGTCCTGTTACATCACCAATGCCAATGGTGACGCGATTCTGATTGTGTTGCAGAACATCATAGTAATCTCCTCCTACTTCTTCGGCAGGTTGCATAAATCCAGCAATCTCTAAATCGTCTATTTGACTTAATTCTTTTTCTTTCGGCAACAGCATGGTTTGTAGCCTGTGAGTAACTTCTAACTCGGCACTGAGACGGGAATTTTCTGCTTGCAAACGTTGGTTAAGATTAGTAATCTGTTGATTGGCTTGAGCTAATTTATCGAGGTATTGTGACTCGCGATCGCGCAATCGTTTTTGTGATAAACAAGCACCGACTCTTGCTTTTAATAAAGTAGGATTAAAAGGCTTAGATAGATAATCTTCTGCCCCCATTTCGATACATTTAACTACACTATCAATCTCATCTAAAGCCGAAATGACAATCACGGGAATATGCCGCCAAGAACTATCTCGAATCCATTGCAGCACTTGATAGCCATCTATTTCAGGCATCATAATATCCAGAAGAATTAAATCGTATATTCCCGTCTTGATCATGTTCATGGCTTGTTGACCATTAGCTGCCGTAACAGCTTCATAACCCTGAGCTTTAACTTGGCGGGATAATAAATCTCGATTGGTTTCGTTATCGTCTACAACTAAAATAGTGTCTCTGTCTTGATTAACAGAAATAGGTGTAATTGTATTTTGAGGAGGAGTAACATCTTGAAAGATTACAATTTCTGATTTAGTGATTTCTGGCAGTGAAATTGTATCTTCGGGTGATTCTATTAAAAATACATTAGTGATACTGTTAACTTCTGACAACAAGCGATTGGCCGCAGTTTGAATTTTGTTTAAATCGGCAAGCCAATCTGCTTCCAGACTAGATATCAGTTGTTGGCAACACTCGATAACTTCCTGAGTTAGTTGGGTTAATTCGGTTTGTAACCGAGGATTCGTCAGAATTTTGTTTAGATCAACCTGACTTTCTTCAGTTGGAGACGGATTAAGTAACAGATTAATCGTAGCTAAAAGCTGTACCCCCGATTCTCGAATCTGCTGAAGCTTATCAATAGATTTTGCATCTCCATTCGTCGCCTCCAATTCTTCTAGCAACATTTCTCCATAACCAATAATGGCATTAATAGGAGTGCGTAATTCATGACGCAGGTGGGCGAGGATAGACAATGGAGAGTTGCGATCTAT
>JBHJNX010000181.1:0-4637 GCA_050330335.1 Pleurocapsa sp.
TCCAGTTAGATAATCTACAGGACTCCAGCTAGTGTCTAATTGCAGTTTTTGATTTTGATATATATATCGGTATAAATATTTAATACCAGCCATATAAATATATTCTTGTTGTTGAAAGACACCACCACAAATACGACTGCCCATCAACTCTGGTGTAATTAGCCTGAAATTTAATTTCTCTTCATCTTAAAAATCAGTGTGTTTACTAATTTACAGTTTTTGATGCTCTAACTATATTGTAATTGTCGTAGTGTAAATGGCGATAATTATGATTTTTTCTCTCAACAGACAACAGCAAAAAAAACTTGCACAAAAATTATATAAATAATCGCTCTTTACTCAAAGGGCTAAACTTACATTGATTCAAATATTTTTTATTTTATAGGCAATTAAATTACTCAAAATATGAAAAACCAAAAATTCTCTAAGCTGTTAAAAAAAAATAAACCTCATTCTGGTTTCACTCTTACCGAACTACTTGTAGGTATAGTAATGAGTGGAATTGTAGTTGGTGCTTTTGGCTTTGGTTTGATGCAGGTTTTAAGAATTTCCAGAGGTGAAACTTCTAAAATTAATGCTCGTACCGAAACAGCCCGCGCTATGGAATTTATTACCGAAGAAATTAAACGAGCTAGTGCAATTGAACCTGATGCAACCAATGCTGCTTTGTTTGACTCTAATGGCAAAACAGTGGTTTTGGCTTTAGATATTCCGGATATAACTGACAATGTAAATCTTGGTGCAGATAACGATCCCAGCACATCAGAAAGAATAGTTTATTATCTTCAAGCTGCTAGCGGTAATTGGCGAGCACCTCAAGTTTTATATCGCTGGGGCCCTCCTTTAAATAACAATGGTGAATATACAGAAAATACGTGGCAATCAGAAGCACTAATTGATGCTCTTGATAATACAGCTTTAGACGCTTCTCCTTGTGAAGCAGGAGATACTCTAACTCCAGTTTTGGCAGAAGCTACGGAAGGGTTTCATGCTTGCCTTACGGGTACTAACATTGCACATCTATTTTTTAGTGGCGTAACTAGAGATGCTCAAGGTAATGACGGCGATAGTTATAAGGCAGATACTAAAGTATTTGTGAGAGCTAGAAATCCTAATTTCGCTAATCAGGAAGCCGTTGCCGATAGTAAACTATATTTCAAAACTTTAGGGGCAACCTACAGTTGTGACCCTTTTGATCCAGACCCTGCCCAACGTGATTGGATAATTAGAACTGATTTTGGCAATAATCCGAGCGATCTTGATGATACAACTCCCTGGATTCATGAAGAAAACAGACAAGCTCAACCGATTGACATAGATACCAATCAACCCTTAGTAATCAGTACTAGCCCTGTAGGCAGAACCAACTGTCTGAGTCTAGGTAACGAAGATACAACTGGGGGAGAAACTCTAATAAGTAGCTACTCTCATTCAGTAACTTTCACCATTGATTTTGATGATCCAGCGACTTTTAACGGTACTGGAGGCAATCCAGATGTTACGGGTGATGGGTTTGTGATGATTTACAAAAATGGTGATCAAGTAGAGACAGCCTATCAAGGATATGCTCCTAATGATAGCACTCCACCACAACAAGCAATATTAGAGTTTTTGGATGATCACGGTTACGTAGATGGGGATGGCAAAGTTACCGGATTAGAACCGAATGAACGCATTATTACCCTTGAATTGGGGCAAACTGATAATGGAAGACCTAAAGATGATCATATCAATGAAGCCCCTTGGCATCCCGATCATGTACCTGGACAAGATGATTATTATGATCGAAGTGGTGATGGGAAAGCTCATCCAGGGTTTGATGTACAAGATAGCGTGTTTATTCTTTCTAATGATAAGTTTAACTATACCGATGAATAGATTTTTTTGGATAAACAATTTCTGAGCAATTTCTCAAAAAAGCTCCCAGTTATAAAGTACTAGGAGCTTGGTTTTCCTCGGAAAAATGATTTGAGTTTATTTATTTTTGAAGGAATTAACCCAAGAGCGTAATTCTTCTTGAGCAACTTCTCTGCCACCTAGACCAAAAGCCAGGGCGATCGCGACAGCAATTCCCCCTAACAGCAAGCCAAAGGCGAGATTGACGATATTGGGGGCAATACCCATGCGATCAAGTGCCATGGCACCAACTAAGATTAAAATGGCGACACGGGCGGATTGACCTAAAAAGCGGGACTGAGCAGTACCAGAACTGACAATTAGGTTATAAGCAATGTTAGCTAAGTATAAGCCAATCGCAAATATAATCAAACCAATTAATACCTGAGCAGCGATCGCCAAAATGACGCGAATTACGTCTTCTAAGGCTGGAATCCCCAAAATATTAACGGCAGATAGTGTCCCCACTAAGATAATGGCAATGAGCGCAACCAGTCCAACTAATTCTGATGGAGTTTTAGCTCCTGTTTTTCCAGTTTGAATTACGGTGGGTTGTTCTGTATCTAATTCAACGGGTTCGCCGGAAGTCGGGACGGCTGTAGTAGTAGAAATTCCCAACCATTGCAAAAGATTGTTAAAGCCAACGCTGGTTAAAATATTAGTAACTAACTCGGAAACAAATTGTCCTGCTATGTAGAAAAAAGCTAACACTACTCCCGCAGCAAAGATTTTAGGTAACAGCTCGAGGACCTGATTGAGCATATTTACCGCAGGAACAGAAATCGCGCTGATTTGTAGCCGTTCCAAAGCAGCGATCGCACCGGGAATTAAAATCAGGATAAAAACAACCGTGCCTAGTATGGAAGATAGAGATTGTCTACTGGTGGTACTAGAAATGCCAAATTTTTGCCCCAAGCGATCGACACCAGTAGCAGCCAATAAATTAGTCACTATACGGCGAACGATATTAGCTACAAACCAAAATACTGCTCCGATAATTATCGCCCCTAAAATATTGGGCAACATTGCTAGAATGTCATTCAGTAAAGCTTGTACGGGTTCGAGAGTTCCACTAAGTTGCAGTGTATTGAGAACAGAAGGTAAAAACAGCAGAAAAATGAACCAATACAGCGCATTCCCAATGGTGTCACTCAAAGAAAAATCGGAGGTTTCCTCTGATTGTTCTCCCAAGCGTCGATCTAGGTTAAACGCATTTAAAGCTCTCGTGACAATGGTTTTGACTAAAGTAGCTACCACCCAAGCAATACCCAATAAAAAGCCAGCACCAAGAATTTTGGGCAGAAAACTGGTTACTTGGCTTAATAAAGCATTTAAAGGGGTTGAAACCGCTTCTAATTCTAGGGCATTGAGGAAGGCAACTACTGCAAATAATACGATTAACCAGTAGAATAAGCTGGCAATCCAATCTTCTATAGGGATTGCATTTTCGCCTCTTTGTCCTGTGATCGCTTCAGCGATTCGATTATCAATTTCCGTACTGTTTAGTAGCTTTTTAATTACGCTTTTAACTACTCCAGCCACAATCAAACCGACCACCAGAATAAAGATGGCTTTGATAACTCCTAGTACAGCACTCCCCAGATTGCTGTCAATCCACTGGGTTATCTGTGCTTGTGCTAGAAAAATAGAGTTTGGTGACGAAATATTACTAAGTATCTGTGTCATGTTTTTTAGTCTTAATTCATCTAGTCATTCCCGCCATCAATATATAACGGAAATAAATATAGATGTCTTGTTAGTTTCACAAGCAAATATATTTTCTGCGATAATTATGCCAAAATATTTTAGAAAAGCTCAAAAAGTTAATGTTTTAAGCTTTTTTTACGACAATATACTTAGATGAACCACCCTACCTTGTGGAAGGATGGGAAATTCTGGCAACATTTAGTTAAAATTTAATCTTTCATTGAAAAATAGCAGTAGTGATTTTTAAACTTTATATTTATTTCTTTAGGATTTTATGTCGCTTCAAGTATTTGAACAATCGATCGCCATCAAAGCTAGCGCAGTGACGACAGAAACCTGCATTACCGATTTAAAACTGATGCACCGTTGGCTCAATCCTTTACTAAAATGCCAACCTATCGGTCAGTGGAGTACCGAGAAAGGAAGTCTTAGCCGTTTTGTTATTAAAATTCCTCTACTCGAACCGACTCTGAGAAGTACTGTAGTCGAAAGAGAACCTGGTTTAATTGTCTGGGAATTTAATGGTTTTTTTCAAGGGCGCGATCGCTGGGAATGTCAGCCCATCCCCAATGGTACTTTCTTACTCAACAGATTTGAATTTGAGATACCCAATTCATTAGTCAGGTGGGGATTTAATAATTTTGCCGCCAACTTGACTAAAAAAGATATGCAAGCACAGTTGCGACGACTCAAACGAGTAGCAGAAGAAGTTTACATCAGTCATTAGGAGTCAGGTTAGTATTATTAGTATTGAAAGTAATAACAATCGAGATGTTAGAAAATTTACTTCCACCATTAAACGAGCATAATTTACCTTATCCTGATACTATTCATCCTATCGTTGTCCATTTTGTGATTGCAATGGTATTGTTTGCCTTTTTTTGTGATGTTGTGGGTTATTTGAGCAAAAATTACAAGTTATATGAAGTTAGCTGGTGGAATATGTTTTTCGCTACTATTTCCATCTTCATCGCGATTGTTTTTGGACAAATAGAAGCAGGACTAGCGATCGCTTATGATGCAGTCGAACCAAT
>JBHJNX010000182.1:0-11290 GCA_050330335.1 Pleurocapsa sp.
CTTTTCATGAGGGCGTTTATACCGCCCGTCCCAACGAAGATCGCATTGGGCGCGTATAGCGTAGCTATACTTAAATCGCCCTCGCTTTATAGCGTGGGACTTCCCAGCCTAAAGGTTAAATTTAGCTATTCTTCAAAAATTTATTGTAATATTTTTTCTTCACTCCCTCTTCTCGGCAGTTTATGATAAGAGCAGCAGCTTAATGTTGAGAATTAATGGGACAGATTAGATTAATGCACGCCAAGCTTCATCGAGTTACGGTTACTGAAGCTAATGTCGATTATATAGGAAGTATCGGTATTGACAAAGACTTAATGGATAAAGTCGGTATTTTGCCTTTAGAAGAAGTCGATGTAATTAACCTCAATAATGGTAAGCGTTGGTCTACTTATGCGATCGCTGAACCGGCAGGAAAGGGTACGATTTGTCCCAATGGAGGCGCAGCACTTTTATGTCAGCCGGGAGATCTGTTAATTATTATTGCTTATGAATCTTGCGATCGCGCTACGGTGATCAAACAAGGGCATCAAGCGAAAATAATAGTTGTAGATGTTCATAATCGCTGCCAGCAGTTTATCCAACAAAGTTTAGTTCCCAGTGACAATGGTTTAGAATTTAATTCTTCTGTGTAAATTTACAGCGTATTGCTGACCATCATTAATAAACGATGACGGTTGTTTAAAGCTTTTTGATATTCTGGATTAGCTTGTAGTGCTTGACTGTAAGATTTTAAAGCTTCTCTAGTTCGATGCAATCCTTCTAATGCTGCACCGCGATTATTCCAAGCTAGATGGTAGTTCGGATTAATTGTAATTGCTTGTTCGTAAGCAGCGATCGCACTTTGATAATTTTCTAATTGTAAATAAATATTGCCAATACTATACCAAGCTTGATATTTCTGAGGGTCGAGCTTTAAAACTTTTTCATAAACAGCGATCGCTTCAGAAGATCTTTGCAATTTATTGAGTAAATTTCCCTGTCTGTATAAAGCCTGCTCGCAATCTGGTTTGATATGAATTGTAGTTTGATAGGCAGCAATAGCTTCATCGTATTTACCTGTCTTTTCCCAAACTGTAGCCAAATGATAGTGTGCGGCATAAAAGTCTGGTTTTAAAGCAATTGCCTGTTGAAAAGCAGCGATCGCTTTTTGGTATCTACCTAGATGTTTGTAAGCATTTGCCTGATTGTACCAAGCAGAATATTCTTGAGGATTAATTTTAATTGCTTGTTGATAAGCAAAGCTGGCTTGAGAATACTGTTGCAGGTAGCTAAAAGCTATTCCCCGACGATACCAGGCTTGTCCTAAATCCGATTGCCAAGATAAGGCACGATCCAAACAGACTAAAGATTCTCGGTATTTATTTTGCTGTTGCAGGGCAATACCTTTGTTTAACCAGATTTGATAGTGATTTAACTGGGGATTTTCGGCAGATACATAGCAAGAAATATTTTCTTCTTGTTTTTGTAGGCTATTGACTAATTCTGATGGTTGATTGTAAGCATAATAAGTTTTTTTGAAGCGAAATCTCTGTTCGGTGGTTTTAGTCTTCGCTATATCGAGACTGTCGGCTTTTACCATGTCAGCAGCTAAAACTTGTGACAAATTCAGTAAACTACTGAGAGTAATTGCGGCAAGAGTAAATAAGTGCTGATGTTTCATGGGTATTTTACCGAGTTCTTTACTTCTTTCATCTAAACTTGGCAGGTGTAAATAAACCGTGATGGCTCAACCAAAAAGCCTGTGATTGTGATCGCTGACACGGCAGATGCAACCTTAAAGTCAAGTTGTATGCTTTCCATATAATCTTAGTAGGTTGATTGTAGCGTAGTTATGTGGTTTGCCTGATAGCTATATGCCGAGCGCACTTCTGAGTAAGATTGAGAACAGGCGATCGCTTAATGACCACACAAACGATTAAACCCAAACATAATTTCTGCAAAATCTCGATCGCTAACGCTGGCAATGTAATTTCCCATGGGTTTATTTTTACCCTTCCAAGCGGAGTAGTTGCATAACGGCCAAGATAAGCGGCGGCAGACAACCTTTGTAACCTCACCAAGATCTCTTGACTGTCCGCTTCATCGACTTGTTAGATCGCTGGCTGCTGATGTTTGTAATGCTTGCCATTGTGTTGCCTTCTTGTCTATTTCTCTAATGAATCCATCTTTTCTATCCATATATTCATCAATATTTGTGGGATATTCTCTCGCCAAGCTGCGCTTCAATTCACTGTAGCTTTGTGCATCTTCAGGATGAGCAATCATGTAATCTCGAAATGCTAGGTGACGTTTTACTTGATCTGAACCAATGGTGAAGGTGTGGATGTGATGTGTTCTAATGCCTTCTTGGTTATTCTTGCGGAAGAATCGACGACCAGAGATTCCGAACTCACCCATTACTTCGTAACCCAATGACTCCATTGATGTATCCTGCTCATCAACTTTAGCAATGTCTTTGACCTCAACTAACAGATCGATAATTGGCTTGGCGTATATGCGGGGAATAGCTGTGCTGCCAATGTGATGTACGGCAACAACATTCTTGCCCAGAGCTTCTCTGACTCGATTAGATTCAGCTTTGAAAATCTCTTGCCACTTCGGATCATGTGGTACAACCTCTACCTTCCTCATGATTTGAGCATCTCACCGAGAATTTATAAGCTACTACCTTACAAATAACCTTAAGCGATCTAACTATTTATTATACGGAAACTTTATGTATATCTACCCTATGTAGCATGATATCACGAAACTTTCGGTACATTTGTCGGTGATATTGTAGATTTATCACTTACTTCTAGTTAGCAACAAACTTTGACAACCTGTCTTTGGACAAGCAAATAAAATCCAGCTTAAAATTGAGGGTTTAATTAACAAAAATATCTCAATGCTATTGTCTTTAATTAATAAATCTCTATTATTTACTAGTGCCTTAATGGCGATCGCTACTCCGATTATTTTGCCAAGAGTGACTCAGGCTCAATCAGATTCTCAGGCAGTGACCATTACCTTTGAAGGGCGAGTTGGAGACCAACCGTTTAGTTGTAGTGAAACTTATATAGGGTTGGGAACTTCTCAAGCTACAGTGAATGCTACGGATTTTCGCTTTTATATATCCGATGTAGCTTTAATTGATACTGAAGGCAATGCCATCCCCCTAGAATTAGAACAAGATAACCAATGGCAGTATCAAAATGTAGCCTTACTTGACTTTGAAGATAAAACTGGTGCTTGTGCCAATGGAACAGTTGAGACGAGAAATATAGTAGTAGGGACTGTACCTCAAGGAGATTATCAGGGTTTACAGTTTACTTTGGGAGTACCCGAACAACTCAACCACGAAGATGCAGCGATCGCTCCTTCTCCCTTAAACCTAACTTCTATGTGGTGGAATTGGCAAGGAGGCTATAAATTCTTGCGTGTGGATTTAGAAAATCAAGCTACTGCTCTTAATAGTAAAGGAATGAATCACGGTGAGATAAGTCACGGGGAAACCCCTCACGGTCATGATAGCAATGGAACTTTTTTAATTCATCTCGGTAGCACTGGCTGTCAGGAAACCAGCCAATCTTACGAATGTAGTAATCCCAATCGTAGTGATGTCACCTTAGCCAATTTTGACCCCGCCAACAATATTGTCGTAGCAGATTTAGCCAACTTAGTAGCTCAAAGCGATTTAAGCAGCAATCAACCAGATACTCCTAATGGCTGTATGTCTTCCCCAGAAGATTTAGACTGTATGGCAATTTTCCAGAATCTGGGTTTGCCTTTTAACGACAACCCGGCTGAAGAGTCACCCGTTCCCCGTCTTGAAAAGACGGGGCTTGCGGGTGACCGTTGGTCAACTTTCTTTCGTATTGAGTAATTATAACTAATAGTCATGAGCGATCGCTGGTTTAGTTTAGCTGTAGTTTTTGTCCTGTCTATTTGTTTGTCTATCAGTTTGAGCCGAGTTATGGCAACTGATGTAGCTACAGAATATCCCTGGAATTTACCCCAGTGGACACCCCAACCAGTTATTCCCCCAGATAATCCCATGACTGTGGAGAAAGTGGAGTTAGGCAGACATTTGTTTTACGAGCCTCGCTTGTCGATTACTGGTGAATATTCCTGTGCTACTTGTCACAAACAATCCCTTGCTTTTACTGATGGTAAAAAAGTAGCAATTGGAGCTAAAGATGACCTACATCCCCGCAACTCTATGAGTTTGACCAATGTGGCTTACAATCCCGTGTTAACTTGGGCAAATCCTTTAATCACCCGTCTGGAATCTCAAGCACTGATTCCTATATTTGGTGAACATCCTCTAGAAATGGGGATGGTGGGAAAGGAAGGAGAAATAATCCAGTGGTTAGCCAATGACCCCCAATATTCTCAAATGTTTGCCGCTGCTTTTGGGTCAAAAAATTCCGTAACTATCGATAATTTAACTAAAGCTCTAGCTAGCTTTCAAAGAACCCTAGTATCTTTTAATTCTCCCTACGATCGCTATCGCTATGAAGGGAAGAGAGATGAAATTAGTACGGCGGCGAAAAGAGGAGAGAAGCTCTTTACCAGTGAGCGTTTGGAATGCTTTCACTGTCATGGTGGGATCAATTTTAGCGATTCAATCGTTCACCAACGTTTGGCATTTACCGAAATTGCCTTTCATAACACGGGTCTATACAATATTGACGGTCGAGGTTCTTATCCCCCACAGAATACGGGAGTATACGAAATCAGCCAAAAATCAGAAGATATGGGTCGTTTTAAAGCTCCTACCCTGCGGAATATCGCCTTAACTGCTCCTTATATGCACGATGGTAGTATTGCTACTCTAGAAGAAGTTATCGAGCATTACGAAGCTGGAGGTAGAGCAAGCACTAAAGGAAATAACCCCTATAAAAGCGGATTTGTTAAAGGTTTTAAGTTAACTGAATCGGAAAAACAAGACTTACTAGCTTTTTTACGCAGTTTAACCGACGAAGAGTTTATTAATAATCCTGCATTTAGTGATCCTTTTGCAGAATAGTCGATTTGTTTAACTCTAAATTGAGATAGCAGATAATAAAAATTCGCCACCGAATCTAACAGCATCACTACAGGATAATCCAGTTAATTGTTGAGTGTCTTCGATCGCCCCTTTAGCGGTAGTATCATCCATCCCAAAGGTATTAAGAGCGATCGCTTTAACTTTAATCTTACCAAAAGCACCTCCCCCACTGGCGACAGTTTCATAAAGTCGAATTACTTCTGGTAAGGGAGGAATAGCAACGTGGGGTAAATCATGAATGTTTGTAGCTCCCGCACGATGAACTAGAATTAGTCCTGTAGGTTGACTACCTCGGATTAAGGGTAAAGTTGCTGTCGAACCTGGATGTAACAGGGAACCCTGTCCTTCAATAATGACTAAATCGCTGTCTTGACTCAATTCTAAAACCTTTTGTTCTACTGCACCGGCGGCAAAATCTACCCGTACCGCATCTAAGGCTATACCAGTTCCTGCGATCGCAATTCCTGCCTGTCCGGTGGCTAAAAATTTAGCTTTAATACCCTGAGTTGTAGCAGCACGGTATAATTCTAAACTAGTAGACATCTTACCAATTGCCATATCCGTACCCACAGTCAGGATTCTCTGATTACCGAGCGATCGCGCCTGACCGCTACCAATAGATAAGTTGGGTAGTTCTTGACGAATATCCCAAATCCACTGGTTAGCTGATAAATTGGGAAACTTGGGAGCGAGAAAACTATGTAAACCATTGACGATAGACAATCGAGCTTCTACTGCTTGTTGAAGATCTGCTTCTAAATCATTTGGTAATTGACCCCCTGAAGGTGCGATGCCAATCAACAAAACATCGGGATGATAGACTAGAGCATCAGCAATTGTGGCAACTATTGGCACTTCTCTATCAATACCAGTTAAAGCTGTCAAAGACTCGCCGACACAGGTGCGATCAATCAGGACAACAGTATTTGTCTCACTGTAACGCAAAAAAGCCAACCCAGTTTTACCATGATGACCTTTAATTCCTTCGTGCATTAAGATTGCAACTCTATTTTTTGCTGTCAGCACTATATTCTACTCCTAACCCCGCTTGATGATTTGGCAGCAAACGCCCTTCTACTATCTTTGCACCTTGAAAAGGATCGTCCCTCAAATTTAAATGACTGTCTAAATCTAAATAATCAGCTAGGGGAGAAAGATGAGACATGGCAGTATTGGCTAAACTACTGTCAGAATAACAGCCAAACATTACTTTCAAACCGTAAGCTTTAGCAATGTCAATTGCTCTTTTTGTCTCCCTCAATCCTCCAGTTTTCATGATTTTTAAGTTAACCCCTGCGATAGAATTGGCTAATTTAGGTATGTCATAACTAGTAAAACAACTCTCATCGACAAATATGGGCAAGGGAGAAAGCCCTGTAAGATGAGTTAATAGCTCTTCATGCCCTACTGCTAAAGGTTGTTCGATATATTCTACATTTAGTTCAGCTAACCAATGTGACATAGAGACTGCATCATCAAAACTCCAGCCACCATTAGCATCTACTGTCAATCTAACTTGGGGATATTCCGCTCGAATCGCCTGTAACATGGCTTTATCGGCAGCAATTCCCTCCGGATTGCCCAATTTCACCTTAAGCATCTTAAAATCTAGAGTTTCTTGCCAAGCTTGAGCGCGTTGTATAGCACCTTCAGGAGAGTTAATACCTATAGTTACAGAAATCGGTACAATGCGATCGCAATTCAAGCCCCACAATTGCCACAAAGGTAAATTGGCTTTTTTCCCTAACCAATCACAAAGAGCCATATCGATCGCTGCTTTAAGTGAAGAAGACAATTGTAAGCTATTGAGAGTCGTTTCAATTTCTTGTCTTTGTAAAGGATGAAATGATTCTAATTTGGGAATAGCCTGTTGTAATTCTTGTAATAAGCGATCGCTTGTATATTGTTTAGTTCGAGAAACGGCAAAAGGAACAGCTTCTCCCCACCCTTCAATATTATCTTCTTGGATACGCAGCCAAAGATTGGTAGATTCAGAAGTCGTACCGCGACTAATTTGAAGAGAAAATTTCTTACGAACAGTAAAAGTCTCGACTGTCAATTTCATAAATGATTTTGGTTCATTACCAATAGACTTATGCGCAAAAATAACCGATAAATCAAAAGTTAATAGTTTTTTTGTCAACACCGAGACTTGCGCTTCCTCGGTCATTTGTCTTTGGTCATTTGTACTGAAATCATAAGAGTTAAAGACTTATGCAAGAGTTCTAATGACTAATAACTAATGACTAATGACTAATCACTTATAACTACGCTGAGTTAATTCGACATTCTCAAATTCTAATGGTTCTCGATGTAAGGTTGGTGATTGTTCCTCCCCTCGATATTCCCAGGCAGCAACAAAGGAAAACTGTTGGTCATTGCGTTGGGCTTCTCCTTCGGGAGTTTGATATTCTTCGCGAAAATGTGCGCCACAGGATTCTTCTCTAGCTAAAGCATCTCGCGCCATCAATTCACCTAGTTCTAAAAAGTCGGCAACTCTGCCAGCAAATTCAAGGTTTTTATTGAGAGTGTATTTATTTGCAGGAATAAGGACGTTTTGCCAGTATTCTTGTCTGAGGTTACGAATTTCTTCAATAACAAATTTCAATCCTCCGCGATCGCGGGACATTCCTACATAATCCCACAAAAGTTTACCCAATTGACGGTGAAATTCGGTGACGGTTTTTTCACCTTGAATACTCAGTAATTTAGTAATTGTATTGTTTACCGTTGCTTCGGCTGCGGCAAAAGCGGGATGTTCGAGTTCGACAGGAGGTAAATCAGTAGTAGCCAGATAATTCCCCAAAGTGTAGGGAATGACAAAATAACCATCCGCCAATCCTTGCATTAAAGCACTTGCACCCAGACGGTTAGCACCATGATCGGAAAAATTAGCTTCCCCTAAAACGTGCAAACCAGGAATGGTACTCATCAGATTGTAATCTACCCAAAGTCCCCCCATGGTGTAGTGTACTGCCGGATAAATTCGCATCGGCACTTCATAGGGGTTTTCATCGGTAATCCGTTGATACATTTGAAACAGATTATCATAGCGATCGCTGATGGTTGGTTTGCCTAGTTTCTTAATAGCATCGCGGAAATCTAAATAAACCGCCAAACCCGTCGCCCCTAAACCTCTGCCTTCATCGGTGACTTGTTTGGCATTGCGAGAAGCCACATCGCGGGGTACAAGATTACCAAAACTGGGATATTTAGTTTCTAAATAATAATCTCTTTCCGATTCGGGAATGTCATTGGGGTGACGTTTATCCTTGGGGTTTTTGGGTACCCAGACTCGACCATCATTACGCAAACCCTCACTCATTAGAGTTAACTTAGATTGATAATCTCCAGATACGGGAATGCAAGTAGGATGAATTTGGGTAAAACACGGATTAGCAAATAACGCACCCCGCTTGTAACAACGCCAAGCAGCAGTAACGTTGGAGTTTTTAGCATTAGTAGAAAGGTAGTAGACATTGCTATAACCTCCAGTACATAGTAATACGGCATCCCCTGCATATCTTTCCATCTCTCCCGTCACTAGGTTGCGAACGATAATTCCCCTAGCTTTGCCATCGACGAGGACTAAATCTAACATTTCCCGACGGGAAAACATTTGAATTTTACCCAAACTAATCTGACGGGACATAGCACTGTATGCCCCCAGTAACAACTGTTGTCCTGTCTGTCCCTTGGCATAGAAGGTACGGGATACTTGCGCCCCCCCAAAGGAACGATTGGCTAATAATCCACCATATTCTCTGGCAAAAGGTACGCCCAAAGCAACACAGCGATCGATAATTTGGTTACTAATCTGTGCCAAACGGTAAACATTGGTTTCCCTGGAACGATAATCTCCACCTTTGATAGTGTCGTAAAATAGCCGCCAGACGCTATCCCCATCGTTAGGATAGTTTTTCGCCGCATTGATCCCTCCTTGTGCCGCGATGCTGTGGGCGCGACGGGGAGAATCTTGAATACAAAAACTCTTAACGTTATAGCCTAACTCCGCCAGGGTAGACGCAGCCGATGCCCCTGCCAAACCAGTTCCTACTATTAAAATAGTATATTTTTTCTTATTAGCAGGACTGACTAACTTGCAGTGGTCTTGATAGTATTCCCATTTATCTTGTAGTCTACCTGGGGGGATTTTAGGATCGAGTTGCATGGGTTAATTGGCGATTAAAATTATCATAAATAATTTTAAACAAATACAGCCTGTATCAGTAGATAGGTGCAATTAAATCAACTTAAGATTAAGATTCTGTAGGAGGTAGTACTTGTACATCTAAAGTGACATTATTAACTCCCAAAATTTCTTTAGCCAAAGGCTCAATACTGTCATAATCTTGTTGATTAGGTACTGTTCCAGCAACTGCTACATCGCCATCTTCAGCTTCTACAATCAACTGGGATTGAGGCATATTTGCTTCTAATTTGGCTCTTACTTCACTTTCTAGGTCGGAATCGGCTCTTTCTGTTGGCTCTCCTCCTAACATATCATTGCGTTCTTCTCTGGCACGAATATCAGAATCTAATTGATCTCGACGAATTTCGCTACGAGAATTTTCAAAAGTTTCTTCAACTTGTCTAGGCTCTTCCACACCAGAGGGCCCATCTTCAACAGAATCAGGAGCGTCTACACTGGTTCTTGCTCCGTCACAAGCTACAGCACCAAAAGTTAAAGTACTACCCAACAATAAAATAATTAATTTGTTCATTGTTCTCTCCGATTGCTTAATAATAATTTTTTAGCCAACAGTAGCGACTGAACCGCCATCAACGCGATAGTTAGCACCGACTACAAAGCTAGAATGTTCGGAACAGAGGAAGGCAATTACTGAAGAAAATCTTTAGTTGCACCAGTAATTACCGCTACTCGATCTTTAATTCCAAAATCCATATTTTCTGCTAATTTTTCTCTATACTCGTATTTAGGATTCGATAACTTTGCCGTCTGCTCGTACTTCTAATTCTTCGCGGCGAATACGTTCTGTAGCTTCAATAGTATCTCGCTTGACTTCTTTGCGGATATTGACTTCTTCGCGGACAAAAGCTTGCTTGTCAATGTCGGCAGATTCTTCGTAGATATCCACCTGAGTGACTGCACCATCTCTGAAATTTGCCTCATCTGGATTAACTGTTGGATCGACAGCATCTCTACGTTCAATAATGATCTGCTCTTTGTTTACCGGTACAGAAACCTCAGCAGTTTCTGTGATGACACGCTTGCCGATAGCTACTTCGCCAGTTTTAGTTCTTTCTTTATCTACTACCAAACGTTCTTCATAAAGTTCGATATTCTCTGTCTCTGCTGGTATTTGGCGGTCTACATCAGTCCGAGCTTTACTATGAGCTACCGTAGCGTCAGTTCTAGCTGCTGTGATTACCGTGCTGGGGGTTGGTGGGGCGATATCGTAAATGTCAAATTCTTCTACACCATGACGATGCATGATAGTTCTAACTCGCTCTATTTCTGTTGGCGTACCTGTTACCATGACTAAAAAGCTACCACGTCCCACGCGATCGCTGTAAATTTTCGCCTTCTCTTCGGGAATACCTAAGCCAATCAATGCACCAACTAAACCACCAGCTACTGCACCAACACCTACGCCAGCTAAAGTAGTAGCGATCGCTGTAGCTTCTGCGCCAGCTAGTAAAATTGGACCAATACCGGGGATGGCTAATGCTCCCAAACCCACTAACAATCCAGTAATACCACCTAATGCACCACCAGTAACTGCACCAGCAGTAGCACCTTCATCAGCTTTGTTACCTACTGTTTTAGTAGTTTCATGTCCATCAAGGCGATCGCTATCTCTGGCAATCACTGATACTCGATTCATGTTATAGCCAGCTTCTTTGAGTGCGCGTACCGCCGCTTCTGCTTCATCACGACTATAATATAAGCCAGCCGCACGCTTGTGTAGAACAGTATTCATAACTTTTTTTCGTTCTTTTTTGATTGTTTGTCAGAGTAATCTAAAATTTAGGTTGATAGCTTGCCAATTTGTTTTTGCAAGCCGATCAAGAAAATATTTTTTCTTCCTTGTTTTTAATGATTCAATAATTTATCAAAAGTATTATCTATCTGAGGATTCATTATCACTCTTGACAAAAGATAGAGATTCAAAGGATACAAAACCCCAAGTAAGTAGGTAGGCGTAATTAATTAGACGTAGGAGGAAGGGCAAGGGGAGCAGCGATGGAAGCCCGCGTACCACAAGGGCATAATATCGGCGCAAGACGTTTATC
>JBHJNX010000183.1:0-6769 GCA_050330335.1 Pleurocapsa sp.
AAGCTATTGGGAACGGCATAAATCGCATCTTCACTAAGAGACGCTACTGTGGGAATAATCGCAATTCCTAAGACTATTCCTGCACTCAGGGAGTTAAAAGGCTGCATCCCTGGGATAAAGTTCCGTAGTGTAGGAGTGACGAATAAAAGAGCAAAATAACCGTATACTACAGTCGGTACACCAGCTAGTATCTCCAAAGCTGGTTTGAGCCAGCGACGCAGAGAACTAGGGGCATATTCGCTCAAGCAAACGGCAGAAAGCAATCCCAAAGGGAGGGCAACAGCGATCGCAATTACGGAAGTCAAAAAGGTTGCACTAATTAGAACAAAAATGCCGTATTCTTTCCTGGTAAATAGGGGAGTCCATTGGGTATCCGTTAAGAAATTAACGAAAGGAACTTCTTGAAAGAAAGGAATTGCATCCACCACTAACGTAATGACAATGCCGAATGTAGTTAAGACAGAAATTAGGGCAAACAAACCAAAAACCGCGACAATAGTTCCCTGAATCCATTTATTTAGAGTACGATTGGGTTGCCACCTTTCACTGCGGTCAAATTGCTCAAAGGAACTGATACTCATAAGTTTTAGTAAACTGAACAGTATTACGACTAACCCAAATCCTCTTATCTAGAATTGGACTGGGCTAGCCTTTAGCTAAAATAATGGTTTATTGAGCGTATTCCTCTGTCAGATTGACTCCCACTGTGGAGCCACCTCCAAAAATCGTACCTGTAGTTTGATTTTCCAGGCGATTTTGCGCTCCTTGATACACTGAATCATCCATGGGGATATAGCCCACTTCACTTACTAGTTCACTGTTAGCAGGGTCTAGATAGTATTCAACAAAACTCTGCACTTCTGGGCGAGCTAGAGCATCTTTTTTAACATAGATAAAGATAGGACGGGACAAGGGTTGATAAGTACTATCTTCTACTGTTGCTTTGCTAGGAAGAATACAACCATCACCGTTGCTAGGATCGCCGTCATCAATGCTGACTAGCTTAAGTGTGTCTGGATTTTCCTCGTAGTAAGCTAAACCAAAATAACCTAAAGCACCTGTTTCGTTAGCAACACCTTGGACGATTACGTTATCATCTTCACTGGCGGTAAAATCTCCGCGACTAGCACCCTCTTCACCATTGATAGCATCAGTGAAATAGTCAAATGTTCCCGAATCAGTTCCAGGGGCATAAAGACTCAGTGGTTGGTCTGGAAAATCGGCTCTTACTTGATTCCAGTTATTAATTTTTCCCTGTGCGTCTGGTTCCCAAATTGTTTGCAGTTCTTCAGTGGTCAAACAGTCTACCCAATCATTTTGGGGGTTAACTACTACTGACATTGCATCATAAGCAATAGGAAGCTCGATATACTCGATTCCTCCTTGCTCACAGAGTTCTATTTCTGACTCTTTGATTGGACGAGAAGCGTCTTGAATATCGGTTTCTCCTGCACAGAATTTTTTGAATCCACCACCAGTACCGGAGATACCTACTGTTACTCTAATTCCAGGATTGGCTATTTGAAATTCTTCTGCCATGGCTTCGGTGATGGGAAATACAGTACTCGAACCGTCAATTGCGATCAAACTACCACCCTGTTGCTTATTAGCATTGGAAGCAAAAGTCTGATTGCTTAGGCTACCAACGGATACACTGGCGAGCAAAATAGCTAATGTAGAACTTAAGGTAAGCTTATGTTTTTGCTTTAACATTAATTTTTTAATTCCTCTTTAACTGGTCTTAACTTTCGAGACTTAATCTGAGATCTGCATAACTATTAAGTCTCTTTAATCGCTCAAATATAAAGGTACTAATACTCGGTAACAAGAATAATATATCAAAAAAAGTTGATAAATAAAATATTTTTTAAAGTTCTTACAAAATCAAGTTTCAATAAGAATCAAAGAAATCTCTATTTGCTATATTTTTTTCTCAACAAAAAAATTTAATCTTTAATTGCAGCCTCTAGCTGGTAAGATATCTCCAAACCGTCGATATTCGGCTAAATACTGTTCAAGAACAATAAACTGAGCCAAATTGAGACTATAGTAAATCCAACGTCCTTCTTGTCGAGCGCGAACTAAATTGGCTTTCTTGAGGTTTTTGAGGTGAAAAGATAGTTTGGATTGGCTGACATCGAGTTTATCGCATAGTTTGCAAACGCAGAGTTCTTGAGAACGCAACAATTCAATTATTTGTAATCTTAAAGGGTCTGATAGGGCGTGAAAACCAGCTAATACTTGAGTTGAATTTTGAGAAATAACTTGCATCAATTTTTTTTGAAATGTCTTTTCTATCCTAAGTAAAAAAATTAAAGGGCGCAAAGCAACTTGCACCCAGAGATATAAACTATGGTTAATAAATCAACAGCTATTTTTGCTTACTGATTAAGGTATTCACCCCTGCCAAGAGATTTGCATACTGTCAGGTTGTCCGAGATCCCCTTTAATAACTACACCGCGATCGTTAGCGTTAAGATGGCGTATTATTTGGTAAATAGTCTCTATTTTCTCACTGTTGCCCGATTTATTGGCTAATTGTGCTAAAGAGAGTGTAGATTTAGTTTGTTTTAAAGTATCGACAATTTTTGTTTGTAAATCCAACACCGAAGCGGCAGCTTTTTTCCCTGCTTCTACACCAGGTTGATGGTAAGCATTGATGTTAACCAAAGAGGCGTAAATACCTACGGCACGTTCGTATAGCGCAATTAACGCACCAACAATTTTTTCATTAACTTCTGGAACGGTAATTGTAATTGAATCTCTTTGTTTATCGTATAGTGCTTGACGAGTTCCCAACAAGAAACCTAATAGATAATCCCCAGAAGTAACTCCAGGATCGATTTCTGGCGAGGTTCTTTCTCTGTCGTGTAAGACCTCAATAAAAGTAAGAAAGAAATTATTTACACCTTCTCTTAACTGCTGTACGTAAGCGTGTTGATCGGTCGAACCTTTATTACCATAAACGGCAATACCTTGATTGACGATATTGCCATCTAAATCTTTTTCCTTACCCAAAGACTCCATAATTAATTGCTGAAGATAGCGACTGAATAGTAGCAAACTATCTTTATAGGGCAAAATTACCATGTCTTTATCACCCTTACCGTTGCCTGTATAGTACCAGGCCATAGCTAATAATGCCGCAGGATTAGCCTTAAGGTTGTTTTTTCTGGTGAGGGCATCCATGATTTTTGCCCCCTCCAACATCGCTTTAATATCAATACCCTGTAATGCCGCCGCCGCTAAACCCACTGCCGATAACTCAGAAGTACGTCCACCTACCCAGTCGCGCATAGGGAAAGTTGCCAACCAGCCTTCTCGTTCGGCGATCGCTTCTAATTTGCTGCCCTTTCCGGTAATAGCAAATGCTTGAGAAGCAAAATCGATCTGGCGGTCTTGAAAGACTTTTTGCACTTCCAACATCCCGTTGCGGGTTTCAGGAGTGCCGCCAGATTTGGATATTACAGATACTAACGTACTTTTCAGGCGATCGCCTATTTTGGTCATCACCTTATCTATACCCGCAGGATCTGTATTATCGAGAAAATGGATTGCTAATGGTGCATCTAGAGGAGCTAGAGCTTGTGCCACGAATTGAGGACCTAATGCCGAGCCGCCAATACCAATCGAGAGAATATCGGTAAATTTGCCACCACTATTAGGACGAATTTCTCCACTATGGACTTTGTGCGTAAAGTCTAAAATTTGATTTTGAGTATCGATAATATCTTGTTTGAGTTGGGTAGTAGGTGCGAGTTCTGGATCTCGCAACCAATAATGACCTACCATGCGCTGTTCATCAGGATTAGCGATCGCACCTGCTTCTAAAGCTTCTATGTCGTTAAATGCTTGCTCAAATTTGGGCTTCATCTGGGCAACAAAAGCATCATCAAAGCGAATACGGCTAATATCTAGATAAAATTCTAAGTCCTGGTTGTAATAGAGCCAGTCTTGATAGCGTTTCCAGAGTTGAATGTTATCCATAAAATAGTCAGTGTGAAGATTACTTGTCAGTTTAGTTCAAGCTATCCTTGTCTTGGTTATACTTTTAGATTGTCTCTAATTTTGAGGCAATAAAATGTTTATTTGTAGCTATAGTTAATCTTTATCCAATAAATTGCTCTTTAATGGCAGCTAATTGCTCAATCAGGACGCAATTCATAGTATATTTAAGAAAATATACCCTAGCTAGAGCGATCGCTCTAGCTATATTAAATCGATTAAATATTTCTCAAGTATTGAATATCAAAAATCATGAGTGAAATACTCAAAATTCAGCCCCAACGAATTATCATTACAGAAATATCTGATTGGCTCGATCAGATTTGTATCTCTCAGTGGAAAATGATGATGGTGAATCTAAAATTTAAAATGCAGAATTATTAGTAAATAATTTTCATATCACGTCAGATAACAATTCAAATTACTTTAAATAACTGCGATTTTAACTCTAACTAAAAACTGATTAAGAAATTTGTTAATTGAAAGTTAAAATAGTCATAACCCCAACCTGATAATTTTGATCTAGGTTGAATCGCCGTATTTAAGTATCAATTCAAAATATTGCATAATTTTTAGAGCAAGAGAGTTTTATGGTTTACGCACAACAAACTGCCGAGGGAATGGCAGCGGTTTTAAAGGCAGAAAATGTAAATGTTTATTATGGTAATTTTTTAGCTGTCAAAGGAATTTACTTAGATGTACCTAAAAATAAAGTAACTGCATTTATCGGTCCTTCTGGATGCGGTAAGAGTACTCTACTGCGCTGTTATAACCGTCTTAACGATCTGATTCCTATTTTCCGCTTAGAAGGATTGATAACTTACCACGGTCAAAATTTATATGGTAAAGATATCGACCCAGTACAAGTCAGACGTAGAGTGGGCATGGTGTTCCAAAGACCCAATCCCTTTCCCAAATCTATATACGAAAATATTGCTTTTGGGGCGAGAATCAACGGTTATAACGGGGATATGGACGAATTAGTAGAGCGTTCTTTAAGACAGGCAGCTATTTGGGATGAAGTTAAAGATAAACTCAAGCAAAGTGGTTTAGCTCTTAGTGGTGGACAACAACAGAGATTGTGTATTGCTAGAGCCGTAGCACTCCAACCAGATGTAGTCTTGATGGACGAACCCTGTTCGGCATTAGACCCAATTTCTACCCTCAAAGTAGAGGAATTAATCCACCAGCTTAAAGAAAACTATACCATCGTAATCGTCACTCATAATATGCAACAAGCATCACGGGTAGCTGATTATACTGGGTTCTTTAACGTTACGGCAACAGAAGGAGGTGACCGTCAGGGATATTTAGCGGAATTTGCGCCTACAGAAGAGATCTTCCAAAATCCCAAGCAAGAAGCAACTCAGCAATATGTAAGCGGTCGCTTCGGTTAATTTTTCCAAAATCGACAATTTGGACGATCAAGTAGGTGTCAATTTCCTGATAGGATAAGTTGAACTTGGGATCGTCTACAGTAAATTATGTTTTCTAAAAAATATTTATCACGCATACTAGCTCTAATTCTAGTAGCAGTAATTAGTTTAGTAGGTTGTACTTCTAATCCTTCTGGATTGACGGGAAATTACAGCCAAGACACCTTAACGGTGATGGAGAGTTTAAAAACAGCGATCGCTCTACCAGATGATGCCTCGAATAAAAAAGAGGTGGTGACTAAGGCGCGTCAACAAATTAGCGATTATGCGGCTCGCTATCGTCGTAACTCTCAAACTTCTGGACTTCGTTCTTTTACCACGATGCAAACGGCTTTAAACGCAATTGCTGGTTACTATAGTTCCTATGGTAATCGTCCTTTACCCGACAAACTCCAACAACGCCTCGCTCAAGAATTCAAACAAGTAGAAATCTCTCTCAAAAGAGGGGTATAACTTGGATAATTTTTAAATTAATAATTCTTTCTTTCCTCCCCCAAGAACTTGCTTTTCTAGGGGGTTTTTTGGCAACTCTACCACAAAATTATTTGATAAAGAGTGTCGTTGATGAGTTAAAAAAGAATAGATTAGACATTGCTAATAACTCCCTCGCTAAAATTGAGATGATTTTGAGCGGGTGTGAGATAACCGTTAGTCAGAAAGCCCCTGCCATAAACCGACAGGACTTGTTCTGACTTGGTCAATGTATCGTCTGGGGAATGGAAGCGGAGACTCAAAATTGTGCTAAAAAACTTAAAAAACTCGGCTGTGTTAACCGCCGCAACTACAAGTATCGCGATCGCAGCTAGTTTAATAATTCCTATAAATAATCATCAATCGGCTGTAGCTGCAACAGGTCCTTACTGTAAATTTACTCCAGAAGAAATCGCAGCCAAGGAATCTTTATTAAAAGCTTCGTTTGATGCTGGCAATCAAGCTAGTCAAGAATATCAGGAGATTGTTAAACAACATGCTGAAATGTTGCGTTTGTGCCGCAGTCATAGTTGGCCTGAAGAACAAGCAATTTGGTTGCGTCTCTATCCTTGTGATGTTACTCCTGGTTCAATTGAGGCTGTTTTAGATGACATTGTCAATCAAGGCTATAACAAAATTCACCTCGAAGTTTTTTATGACAGTCAGGTATTATTGCCACCTGGAAATAACCCTACTGCCTGGAAGTCGGTAGTCAATACTCCTGGGGCAGAAAATATCGATCTTCTCAAACAGACCATTGACAAAGGACGTGAAAGAGGTCTGAAAGTTTATGCTTGGTTGTTCACCATGAATTTTGGTTACACCTATGCCCAACGTCCAGACAGGCAAGATGCTTT
>JBHJNX010000184.1:0-2561 GCA_050330335.1 Pleurocapsa sp.
TTTGCGTCGCTTTAATTATGTTGTCTGGCCCTGCGGTCATTTTTTTGTTGGCTTTGCGTGGTGGCGATCTATAAGCATATTGTTATTCATTTAAGTTTGCTACAAATGAAAAATAGAGACAATTGCTCTCTATTGCTGCCCTTCTGTACCTAGAAGGGTACATTTTTTGAATTACTTTGAAAACTATTGATCGCTAAACCTCGATTTTAGTTAATAACCTTGCTGTGCGTTTCGTAATTTCTTGCCAATTGTGAGATTCTACCAGATGCTTGGGAAAAAGATTACCAGAAATCCCTACCGCGATCGCTCCTGCATCAATAAAGGTTTTGGCATTATCTATAGTTACTCCACCAGTGGGAATATAATTAATCTGACTTAATGGCCCGTGTAAACTCTTCAGGTAATCAGCACCACCTACAGCTTGTATGGGGAAAACTTTAACCACATTTGCGCCCCCCTGCCAAGCAGTGACAATTTCTGTAGGAGAAAGAACTCCAGGCATTAAAGGAAGATTATAGCGATCGCCAGCAGTGTTGAAGAGATGGCGATCAAAATGAGGACAAAAAATAAACTGCGCTCCTGCGACGCTTGCTCTATGGAGTTGGGTAACATCTAAAATCGTTCCCGCACCGATAGTACAATGAGGTAAATTAGCTCTGAGTTTAGAGATGCATTGATCAGGGCGATCGCTATTCCAAGTAATTTCAATTAATTTTATTCCACCAGCAGCCACAGCTTCAGCCATAGCTAAAGCCAATTCCATTTCGGTTGCGCGAATTACGGCGATCGCTTTGTTGGCAGATAGCGATCGCACCCACCATTGATTAGAAATTAACACCTAGAAATCAGTAATCCTTGTAACAGCAATGCTTATCAGTCCTTCAGTATATCAAGGATGGCCAAAACCCATCCATCATTTCAAAGTTGACAGACTACTAGGGCATAGGGAATTAGAGATGTATAAATAATTATGGCGATAGCACTTACTTCCCCACAATAAGGATCGATGAGAATTGCGTGTAGCGTTTCTAAATCCTCTGCTAAAGTTGGTCTTAAAATTAATCTTGAGGTTTCTAATACCAAATTCATAATCGCCTAGCTCATTTAATATTTAATACTTAAACTGAGAGCTTAAAGCTTTTAAACTAAATTTTAGTAGAATATCAACAATGACAGAATCAGCACAACCGATACCACCAATTACTTTACCGCCAATTCAAGACACTGAAAAAGAAAAAGCATGGCTCAAAGAATCTCTCCACACTTGGTTAGATGCAGAATTTATCCCAGAAACAGTTAACGAAACTATAGCAATTAGAGCCTCAGAAATCTTTGTGCGTCAGCGTTTAGAAGGAGAAAACGATTTAGGCTCATTAGTAATCGCGATCGTTACTGAAATGCAAGCTTTTGATTTTAGTCGGAGTTTCTACAGCGAATTTGCGATCGCCAATGCCGTAAGCGATTTAATTTTAGATAGCCTGGGAATAGATCGCTGTTGCGGCGAGTAATTTTAAAAATGATGACTAATGACTGATGAGCCAATCTAATCATAACGATTCAAATTCTAATAATTCTCAAACATCTAATAAACTTGCTTTTGTAGATGGATGGAAAGATAAGATTTCCACTGCTTGGCAAGATAATACAGAGCGTTTGAAACAACTGCTTCCTATCGATCAAATTGCAGAGCAAACAGTTAAATGGTTTAGCGTTAGTGACGAACAAGTAGCGGAGATTTTAGCCGCAGTTAAAGCTAAATTACCAACCACAGAAGCCTGGTTGATTGGTAAACCACAAGCCGGTAAAAGTTCTATTGTCAGAGGTCTAACAGGGGTGTCCGATGACATTATTGGTCAGGGATTTCGCCCCCATACCCAACATACAGAAAGATATTATTATCCTTCTGAGGAACTGCCCTTATTAATTTTTACCGATACAGTGGGCTTAGGAGATGGCGATCGCGATACTGAAAATATTATCAATGAATTAGAAGCCGAATTACAACAGTCCAGTAACAATCGCGCCAGAATTTTAATTTTAACTGTCAAGATTAACGACTTTGCGACAGATACTTTAAAACAAATTGCCGCAAAATTACGGCAAAAATATCCTCAAATTCCCTGTTTGTTAGCAGTAACTTGTCTGCACGAAGTTTATTCCCCACAGATTGAAGATCATCCAGTTTATCCCCCAGATTATTCAGAAGTAACGCGGGCATTTACCGCCATGAAATCGTCCTTGGAAGGACTGTGCGATCGCGCTGTTTTAATTGACTTTACCTTAGAAGAAGATGCATATAATCCCGTCTTTTATGGTTTAGAAGCCTTGAGAGATAATTTAGCCGACTTGTTACCCGAAGCCGAATCTCGCGCTATCCATCAACTATTAGACGAAACTGCCAGCGAACAATTAGGCAACCTCTATCGAGATGCAGCCAGACGCTATATTTTGGCTTTTTCCACCATTGCAGCAACTTTGGCGGCTGTCCCCTTACCTTTTGCTACCATGCCCGTATTAACTGCCTTACAGGTATCTCTAGTGGGCTTGTTGGGCAAACTCTA
>JBHJNX010000185.1:0-5807 GCA_050330335.1 Pleurocapsa sp.
TTAGATAGTTTTTTTAATCTAGTTTCCTATGAGTTAAAAATTCGTCAAACTATTGTCTTGTCTTGGTTCTAGGGCTTGGCTGCGGGACATTTCCCTCAACCGCGCATTTACCAATATACCTCCTTTATTTTTTATTGTCAACCCTTTTAAAAATTTTTTTGTTTTTTTTAGCTGAAGGCTTGAAAAACTAATGCTTATTAGAATCGACGCTGATACTCTATCCTAACTTCGTGAGAATCTTGAAACCCATAGTTATAGCTAGAGCGTACTGAAGAACCTCGATTGATTTCGTAGATACCTTCTAAACGAGGATAGATACGAAGATAATCTAATCCGATACTTTTTCCTGCATTGATCACTTTATCGTCTAGCGTGGAAAAAATTCTTCGGCGAAGGGGATCGATAACGAATCGATTGACACCTAGATCAAATAGTTCTGATTGACTGCTATTTTGTAAGCGATCAGCAAAAGATAAAAATGTATTACCCAATAGACTAATTATTTCTCCTTGACTGCGACTAGGAGTACTAGTTAATTCTACTGCGGGCGAATCGAGTAAAAACAAATTGCTTTCTTGTTCTTCAATTAAAGCACCAGCATTAAAACAATTAGTCAGCCGATTTAATTCTGCTTTGGTGTAAAATTGATTAGCTTCGATCAAAGAAGTATTGTTAGGACGAATTGTACAATTATTAGTTTTTTGGGCTAAATTAGGTAGTATTTCTTCTGCTTCTCCGTTAATTGGCAAATTTACTGTGATTAAATCGCTATCACTGCCTTGGGAAATAGGATCGCTAAGTTCGTTCGCTTCTGAATCTGCTACTCTGCGATCAGATTGATCAAAATCGTTAATTTCTGTGTTGAGTTGAATGTCTAGATAAGGGTTAAGAATTCCCGCTTGAGGAGTAAAAACAATTGTATTTTCTCTAGTGCGGTTGAGATCGAAATTATTACTCAACCAATCTACTCGCCCTTGCTTGAGAGTTAAAGTTCCCTGTGGTTTAATGTTGCTTGGTTGATCGACACTACCATTGAGCAGCAAGTCTCCGTTTAGACTAAATTCATATAGTGGACTTTGTTCGAGTTTAAAATCTGTTAAATTAACTTGAAAGTTATCGAGATAAGTTATGAAAGGAGATGGTTGGGAGTTTTTAGTAGCGGGAGTTGTTTGTACATTTTTATTTTGAGTGACTGATTTGACAGCATTTTCTGTGTTTACTTCTTCAACTTGGGGAATTGAAACTTTGCCGTCTTTTAAGTTCACTTCACCGCCAACTATGGGTTTTAAGGCTGCTCCTTGCACTGTGATATTACCGCTTAGACCACCTTGGTATAGTTCGTTGATATCAATTTCTCCTTCTGGTAAATTAACCGTCAAGGGATTGTTTAAGTTATTAACTGCGGTAAGAATTGGTAATGCACCTTGAACAGATAAATCTTTTTCAGCAAAAGTACCTTCTAAAGTTTCGACAGTAACAATCTGATTGTTGAGAGTAATTTTTCCTGTACCTTGAAACGGGGCAGCGAAAAAAGGTGTTTTAAGATTAACCTGAGCATTGTCTAGATTAATGACTCCAGTAGCATTTAAATCGTAAATTGGGGTTGCTCGATTTAAATCTAAAAGAGCAGTAGCTTGGATGTCAGCATCACCCATACCACCCATCCAATCTAAATAACCTTGACTAAAAGTACCTAGAAGAGAAAATGCTTCATTGTCTAGTTTGATCTCAGCATCAAGGCGATCGCTTTGTCCAGGTATGATGGGATAAGGTACAGTAGCACTGGCTTGAATTGAAGAGGGTTTGGTAGTTTCAAACTGAAGTCTAGTGCCATTGTAATCGAAGTTGCCCGCAAATTCGTTGGGTAAGGGATTACCATTATATAATCCATCGACAAAAGCTACGTTTCCTGCAAGTTGAGGATTATTAGGAGTACCTGTCAATGTGCCTTCGGCGTTAATTGCCCCTGCTAAATCGACAGGAATTTCTACAAATTTTGAGATGGTGTCTATAGTAAGGTTGGCTACCTGAAAATTGACATTTTCTGTTTCTGGGGATAGCGTACCTGATGCAGAAAAAATAGAATCTTCTAGCTGTAATTTGGCTATGGCTAAATCTACGACTGTACCTTGTAAATTTCCTGCAATTAATAGTTGAGGAATGTTAATAATTTCGGCTTCATCTTTGACCAAGCCTACACCATCGATGACATTAACGAATCTTTTTTGTGGTTGCCATCTCCAATTATTAGCTTCGACTCGAAAATTTGCTTTTGGCTGTTGTAAAGTACCGCCGAAAGTAATTAAACCACTATATTTTCCTTGGATGTCCAATTCTGTGGGTATACTACCTGCTTCTCTTTTGGCAGCTATTTGTTGAATTCTTGTTTCTACCTGTCTGAGCCTGTATAGTTTTTCGGCAATGGATTCTCCGACGGTGTCTTTTTCGGGAGTGGGCTTGACGGCTGCGGCGGTAGTATAATCAGGACGGTTGAAAAGCTCGATTAAGTCTTCAACAGTAAACCAGCGCAAAGTTTGCAAAAGATCTTGAATATAAGCTTCGGGAATATTTAATCTGCCATTGATCGCACCAGTTTGTAAATCTAAGCCGGCATTAAGACTATATTTGCTTTGTCTTAAATTTAAGGAAGCGGTTGTTACTTCGGCGACATTATTACTAGGATCGTAGTTGAAATCGGCAGCAAGTTTATCTGCTTTGATGTATCCAATTCCTGGTTGTTCGATCGCAACTTCTCCGTTGGTAGCTAGGGTAAATAAATTGAGATTTATATTTCCTGTGGTTTTTCCCGTTAATGCTCCTTCAATTCCTGCGGCTTTAGCTGGGGCAAGATTGAGTAATGCTAGGGGAAAATTATTAATATCTAAAGAAAAAGTATCTTGATCTCTATTGCCTATCACAACTACTGGTTGTGGACTATCTTCTCCCTGACGGAGTTGCAGGTTATTGGGTAAATAGGGCAAACGGCAATTATCGGTATTGCAAGGTACTAAAGAAGCGGCAATAACATCCTGTTGTCCTGTTAAGTTTAAAGCGATTTCTGATTCTGGTCTAACATTTACCGTACCTGACATTACAGGAGCGAAATCGACATCATTAAAGGCAAAATCTAACAGTTGCAAATCTCCCGTTAAAGCCACATTGCCAGGTTGTGTGGGAGCGGAGATCAAATTTTTGCCGTTAAATTGCCCGTCAAATTTAGCCTGTCCCGTAAAATTGATGCTATCGGCAACTAATTGGTTATTTTCGGTAGTTGCAGCCATGATTTGTTTGATAGGCAGGCGATCAAAGTCGATATTGGCATTAACATTTAAATTGGTATTGGCTAGATCTAAGTTTGTAGTAATATTAGATAAAGTTAAATTACCTTGAGCATTAACATTTTGTTCTCCAGCCTGCACTGCGGCACTGTTAATAGCAATGGGAATATTGACTTGATTATTAATTAAAGGATTGATGTCGCCGCTGACATCTATTTGGGCATTAATGTTATCTGTATCTATAACTGCTAAATTATTGGGTGCGAAGGTATTTAGTAATACTTTAGAACTAATATTATGGGCATCCACATTAGCTTGCCATTGATTGTTATTCAGTCGGGCGATCGCTTTTACTGTTCCTTCTGCTACATTTAAGTCAGCATCGACATTAGCTTGAAAAGTACTGAGGTTGGGATTTTCTTGAAAGTTTAGCAGTTGTTGTAATTCGCCCCTAAAATTTGTCTGGCTTGATCGCACTGTTGCAGGTACGGATAACGCTGCTACAATTGGATTTAAGTCAATTTGATTGGTATTAACATTGCCACGGATAATTCCCGAATTTAGTTGGCTGGCTACCTTAACATCGTTGCCATCTACATCTAGATCGAGATCGGCATCAACTTGAAAACTATCTAAATTTTGCTTTTCGGCAAAAGATAATGCTTGTTGGAGTTTACCAGAAACTTCAATCGTTCCTTGATTAATAGTTGCAGGTAGTGGTAAGGCATTGACAAAAGGCTGTAGGGGAATTTTGTTGGTGTTAACATTAGCAGTAATTAATCCCGAATTTAACTTGCTGTCAAGTAGCACTTGACCACCATCGACATTTAAATTCAAATCGGCAACTCCCGTAACTGCGTTGGGATTGAGATTATCTAATTTGCCATTTAATTCAATTTGGGCATCTTGCAGAGCAACGGGACGGTTTAAATTAAGGTTGGGGTTACTGAACTGAGTTAAAAATGGAGTTAGGTAGAAAGAATTAGCCTGTAAATTGGCCTGCCAATTTTTATTATCTAAATTTGCTTCGGCTTCGATATCGGCAACTCCTTCACCTAACCTTACTTGAGTATTTTGTAACTGTAAATTATTATTCGCCAAGAAAAGCTCCCCTTCTCCCGAAATATTTTCTTTAATTTCGGTGGTGCTAGCTTCAGGTATCTGCCAATTAACTAAAGCCTGAAGAGTCTCAGGAGTACCGCTAACTTTTCCTTCAGCATTCAGTCTACCTACGGTTACTTCTGGAGGTAGTTGATAATAGGGTGTAACTAATTCTTGAGTGGGTAATGCTGCCTTAAAATTAAAGTTTAGAGGCATTTTGGCGGGGTCAATCTGTTGCTTGTCTGCCAATGCTTTGCCAATCTTGGTTTCGATTACTCCTTCAGCAGTGACTTCTCCTCCAGCCACAGGAGCTATTTGTAAGGTTTCTAAAACTGCTTGGTTTAAATCTGCCCGAAAATTAGCTGTTATTGCTTTAAATGGAGTTTTATCGACAATAATATTCTGAGTATTGTTAATATTGCCAGTTAATAACGGTTCTTTAATTGCTCCTTGCAACTGTAGTGCAGCCTCTACTTCTCCTCCAATATTTACAGGTATTTGTTTAATTATCTCTGGAGGTAAGCTAGAAAGCTCAAACGGTAAAACATTAACATCGAGATCGTAACCGCGATCCAAATTTATCGAACCATCTACTCTAGCAACAATATCTCCTAAACTAGCTTGAGTCTGTTTAACTTGAGCATTTCTACCATTAAAGTCTAATTCTGACTGGGCTTTAATCGGTGCAGATAAATTAGTAGCTTGTCCTGTGACATTATTAATGCTTACTATTCCTTTGATGTTAGCGGTTTCAATTTCTTCAAAAGAAGGAATATTGACATTTAAATCGGCATTTAATCTGCCACTACTGAGAATAACGGGGGAATTGGGTAATAAAGTAGTAAAATCGGCTAGAGCTAAATCTTGAACTAATAATTTGGTATCGGTTTGACCTGTTTCAATAAAAGTTTCCCCTTGGATGGTAGCTTTAGCTTGGTTGATGGTAGCATCGAGATTGTAAGCGGCAAATAATTCTTTTTGGTTAAATCTACCGCTTCCATCTACTTTTACTGCAATTGGTAATTGTTCATAGGGTACGGCGGTAATGTCTGCATTTTCTAGCTCTAAACTAACATCAAAATATATTGGGGATTCAGAATCTTGTGGCAGAAAATCGAGGTTGATCCACTCTCTACTTTGTTCTTGTTCTAAATAAACATCAGGTTGAATTAAAGCAATATCTACAGGTAAGGTGCGGCGAAAGATGATTGGCAAAATATTAAAGCCAATTTTTACTCCTTCTACAGATACCGTGTCAGGATCATTAGCAGTAGGAGGAATCGTAGTTTTACCAAATTCAATGCCACCTAAAGAAAAGCCCTTTACTTCTCCCAAATCTATCGGGCGATCAATGAAATTTCCAATTTGAGTTTCTAAAAATGGTGGCAGTTTTTGCCTGACTAAGTATTGTACTCCCCAATAACCCAA
>JBHJNX010000186.1:0-27723 GCA_050330335.1 Pleurocapsa sp.
TCTCATTGCCAATTGATTGCAGACAAATCTCAAAGGACTTTCTAACGAACCATAGGGTTGCAGAGATATATGGGGGTCAAGTAGCATTTGTTTGAGATGTTCTCCTGGTCGATCGCAATTAAGAGAATTTTTAATAGTAAATCCAAAACTGCCAGGACGAGAAACTTCAGAATTTAAAGGTAGTGGATCTGTTCCCGGTAAGATTCGCATTCCTTGTTTTTCGGCTTGTTGGAATTGAACTGGTCGCGACCAAAATACAGGACGACCGCTATTGTCACCGAGAAACATCATGGGAAAGTTATTTTCTGCTAGCAACTTGTTGAGTAATTTGCCTCTCTGTCCCATCCATTTACCAACTCCCCAAGGTAGTACAGGAATACCATTAGATTGGATAATTTGATGAATTGTTACTTCGAGTGAGAGACCATCGGTAAAATTTTCTTCGGTGATTAATGCTAAAACTTCTAAGTTTTCTGCGGTAACAATCTGACGACCTGCAATCAAGAAAAGATGGCGATTAGAGCGATCGCTAATAGATAAAGATACATTTTCTTGGGTAGTAGATACATTCCAATTTTCGAGTTGATTATCGCCTAATGTATATTTTTTAACCTCATTAAATTTATTTTGCCCGCTAATTTCTGTGAGCAATAAAATAGCAGCATAATTATCTCGGTTTGCTTCTTTTTGTGCATGATTGTGAAAATTGTTGAGGGCAGAATCAAACAGAAGATTTAAATCAAAATAATCGTGAAGATGGACGTGAGCATCAGCTATAATTAACTGCTCTTTCATAGAAGTCACCAATAAAGTTTTTAATAAATTTATTTCAAGTAAAATTGACTAATTATTGTTTTCCGAACCATAAGAAAATTTTTGCCAATAAAACATCCCTAAAAACAGTAAGGCTGAATAAGCTAATTCAAAACTGAGGGGTATTAAGTGGCTATAGTGCCATAACCCTCTAGAGTGATGCACTGCGGGAAAAATTGGAAGGGGAGATTTGAAAAAACTATCTGTTATGGGCCAGAGTAATTCCATGCCATCGCCTCCTGCGGTAAAAAAATCTAAAACTAGATGAGAACCATAAGCGATCGCAGTTAATAAAAAAATTTTTCGGTATGAATATTTACTCCAATGACTAACAATAAATCCAGTAATTACACTAAAGATAAGACCGAACAAGATACTATGTGTCAAACCACGATGATAATTGTCTCCTGTAATTATTTGCGGAATAAAATCGAGATCGGCACTAATAGCCACAAAAACAGGATATAAACTCTGTACATACCACTGATTAACTTTACTTTCTTGTGGTCGTTTTAGAGGTGAAAATTTGGTAATTATATATCCAGAAACTCCGTGAGCAAGAGGAGAAGGCATGACTAAATAAAGATTTCAAAAATAAGTTTTCTTGAGATATTAACTCTATAATGGCATTAAAAATTTGTTGTTATAAATAGCGTTTACTTCTTGAAATTCTTGTTGAATTTTAGTGTGACTCCATCCCAAAGCTTTACCCATAGTTGAGGCACAAAATTTAAGGGTTTCATAACCAGGATATTCAGCAGTTCCCAGTTCGGTGCGTCTTAACACTACATCACTTAACTTTTGAGCCATTTCTCCCTCGACTGCGTGTAAAATTTCCGCCTTCAGGACAGCAAGATTATCTACAGAATCGGAATGATCAAGATACTGCAAGACATCTCGATAAGCAGAACCATAGTTATATACTAGACGGCGCATTATTTCTTCGTTTAATCCATCAGGAGCATGGGCGATCGCATTTTGGAGAAAAGTTGCAAAACGATCAATTTGTCCGCCATAAATGGGAGTACAAGCTGAAGTTGAGGTCGGAGCTTTTTGTCCCCAAAGTTTAAAAATGCGATCGATGGTTGTTTGAGCTACATTTCTAGCGGTAGTGTATTTTACTCCTACTACTGATATTAAGCCTGAGAGTTTTTCTTTGGAGTAATCTTGAATTTGATAGTGTTTGGTTAAGTGCGGCTCTCCCGTGCGGCTATTGATACTAGTTCTGGGTAGCAAACCGCCATGAACGAAACTAACATCCTGTAGTGTGAGATTAGCTGAGGGATAAGTTTGATTGATTTGATGGAGAAAGTTACTAATATTCGATTCAGTAATTTTAAAATCTTCTGGATTGCCATCATAAGCAGTATAATGAGTGCCAATCATCGATTTACCGCGCCAAGGAGCAATAAACAAAAAGCGACTGGCTTGCTTGGGGTTTTCTGAACGGCTGGAAATACCTACAGCGTAATCTGCAAATAGTGGATTCTTAACCAGTAAATTCATCGCTTTGGCAAACAGAGTTTTGGGGTGTGGCTGTGGTTGGAGTAAGTTCAAAACATTATTAATCCAAGCTCCACAAGTATTGACTGTAATTTTAGCTCTAATCTCAAAGCGATCGCCTGTCAGTAAATCTTTAACTTGTATACCTTCGATGCGATTACCGGTTTGCAAAAATCCTACAACTTCAGTGTAATTAGCTACATTTGCACCTAATGCTTGAGCAGAACGAATAAAAGATAAAGTCAGTCGTTCGGAATTGTAAACTTGAGCATCATAGAAAATTGCTGCACCAGTTAATCCTTGCCCTGGAATATCTTTAACTATTTGCTGGCATTCTTGAGGAGAAATTATACGACCATTGGGAATGTGTTTTTGCGGATCTTTAAGACAATTGCGATCATAACTAATTAGATCGTTGATTTTCATCGCTATCCCCAATGCTTCTCTACCTTTAATCCCATGTCCGTAGGTAGGGATGGCAACGGGTAATGGATGGACTAAATGGGGAGCGATTTTCATAAGAGTCGTCCGTTCGTGAATCGATTCACGCATTCTCTTAAAGTCAGCATTTTGTAAATAGCGCAATCCACCATGAATGATTTTTAAACTGTTAGCAGAAGTCGCCCCGCCAAAATCGGCTTTTTCTACTAAAGCCACTGACAAACCCCTCAAACTTGCTTCCCATGCCAAACAAGCCCCGTAAATCCCACCGCCAACGATCGCAATATCGTAAGTATTTTCAGCTAACTCAACTAAATTTCTTTTCATTGATTTTATCTACTCCAACGAGCTTGAACTTGAGATTCATTCATGGGATCTTTAAGCCAATCGTAAAGAGTATTTAATTTCTGGCTAAAAGCTTGATAGCTGTGTTTGTCTTGAATTAATTGCTTGGCTCTTAGTGCTAATGTTGCTCTTAAAGGGGGATTATTAATCAAAGTCAGCATTCCCTGGGCGAAGTCTTCTGCATTAGGTTGAGCAAGCATTGCTACATGGCGATCAATAACTTGGGTATGAGTTAATAAATCGGTTGCTAAAACTGCTTTCCCGCTATCAAGATAGGAATAGATTTTCATCGGTGTATTCTTACCTTTAATTCTGGGGGAAACCAAAATATCTGCTTGGGCAAGATATTGACTTAATTGATTGGTTGGCTTGGCACCGCAAAAATGGACTTTAGTTTCAATTCCCAAAACAGTAGCTTTCTTTTCGTACTTTTGAATATCCGTAACTTCTCCGCCAATAATTACTAGATCTATTTTGTCTGTTTGTTGCAGTACTAAAGCAAAACTCTCTAAGAGTAAATCGATACCTTGATAAGTTTCTAAATTGCCAACATACATCAAGATCGGATTATTAATTTGTAGCTGCGATTTTAAATTTTCCATAATTTTTATTTTTAAACTAAAAGAGATACATCGGGAAGAACCATAACTTTTTTGGGACGATATTTAATGATATCTTCAGCTAATGCCTGACAGACTGGCATAACAACTTCCGCATTTTCTACGGCTATCTTTTCAAACCATTCAAAGAAACTTTTTACGGGTGCTAAAAAAGAATATTTTTCAATCATTTGCTGAACCAATGATGAATCCATGTCATAAACATAAGGAATGTTTAAAATTATTTTTAATAAAAGAGCAATAAAAACTGTTTCTTCTACCGCGTGAATTAAATGATATTTTTTGGTGCAAATTAATTGAATGGTTTTTAGAAAAATCAAAATATCGTAAATTATTTTTTTCCAAGAAAATCCAGGACGAATATTTTTGATAAATGGGATAGAAAGCGTGCGATATAAATTAATATTTTTATAGTATATATCTCTTCCTTCAGGGTAAGCAATAACATCTACAGATTCTTCACGTTCCGATAATACTCTTAAAACCAGATCGTCAGCGATCGGTGAACCCCGCTCTTGATAAAAAGGATGGGGAATTAAAAACAAAATATTGAAGGAATTTCTAGTTTGAAAATAATTTTTATATTCCAAATTTTGATCGACTGTCGAAGTGTGAGAATAATTCATTGCTTAGTTGTCAGTAATATTATCGAGGTATTTTTATCTACGTAATTCTTTTATAACCAATACAATAGTCAATAACATCAAAATTAGATAAATAAATATACGGATATTTTAAAAAAATCATGAAGAAAATAATATTTTGACTATTCACCTAAACGGATTGCTACTAATTCACAAAAACAATATATAAATGTCAATTTCTTTGAAGAATCGGTAAAAATACTGGCTGTTAATAATTGTACAGACTACCATATGGAAGAAGTATTCAAAAGTTAATTGTTTTGGCCAATTTAAACTTTTAAATATAGTTGTAAATCCTTAATAAAAATTGTATTTATACGGACATAAATCGAGATGCAATCATTTACTAAAAATCCTCAATATATTTATCACCCACAAACAATCGAGGCTCATTGGTCAACTAAAACCGAACTAGAATTATCAGTAGTCGTACCGATATATAACGAAGTAGACAGCATCCCCGAACTGATTAAATCGATCTCCACAATATTGAGCCAAAATAACCTCAGCTACGAAATTATCTGTGTAGATGATGGCTCTCAAGATGGTTCTACTGAACTACTTCAACAACTAGCTCAAACTCGTCACGATTTACAAGCGATAATTTTGCGTCGCAATTACGGTCAAACTGCTTCAATGGCGGCTGGATTTCAACACGCCAAAGGTAAAGTAATTGTCACTCTAGATGGAGATTTACAAAACAATCCTGCTGATATTCCCAGACTTCTAGCTAAGTTAGAAGAAGGCTATGATTTGGTCAGTGGTTGGCGTAAAAAAAGACAAGATGCTGCTTTAACCCGCTTGTTACCTTCTAAAATTGCCAACTGGTTGATCGGGAAAGTTACGGGGGTAAAATTACACGATTACGGCTGCTCTCTGAAAGCCTATCGAGCCGAATTAATTGCAGATATGAATCTGTATGGAGAATTACATCGGTTTTTACCAGCTTTAGCTTTTATTGAGGGAGCGAGAATTGCCGAAATTCCTGTAGGGCATCAAGCTCGTCGTTATGGTGAGAGTAAGTATGGACTGGGGCGCACTATAAGAGTAGTTATGGATTTATTTACCATCGCTTTTATGAAAACTTTTCTTACCCGACCGATGCACGTTTTTGGGTTACTGGGTTTTATTTCTATGTTTGCCGGAACATTATTAGGAGGCTATTTAACCTTCTTAAAGTTAGTTTTCAATCTAGGTATAGGCGATCGCCCGTTACTCTTTTTGACGATAGTACTAATCCTTTCGGGAATTCAACTATTTTGTTTTGGGCTATTGGCTGAACTATTAATGCGAACCTATCACGAATCTCAGTCTCGACCGATTTATCGAGTAAGACATATATCGGGCCAACGTTAGTTCAAAATTCAGAGTAAGCTACACCACGAGCCAAGCCTACAGCATTGTTACAGTCGAGTTAGGTTTTGTTCGATTATGATGAAGACAGTTTTATTTGGACAATTATTATTAAATGGAAACTAAATCTGCAAAATTTCCACAAAAAAACCTTAGTGTTATTTATTTTCGACCGTTTATTCCCATTAGCTTGATTTTACTTCTGGCTACCGCACTGTACTCCTACCAATTGGGTACGGAAAGTTTATGGGTTGACGAACTATATAGCGTTCACGATGCTCAAGAACTCAAACTAGACTATTGGTTGATCTTCACAAAAATCCGTCCCTTGTATTATTTACTGTTAGGTATCTGGATGCAGTTTGGCAACAGTGAAGCTTGGATGCGGGCGTTATCTGTTCTGTTTGGCTTGGGTAGTATCTTTCTCCTATATCAACTCGGTCGTCGGGTAGCTGGAGAAACAGTTGGTTTAATTGCTGCTGTGTTAATGACTCTTTCACCACTGTTTATCAATTTTAGCCAAATGGTACGTATGTATTCTTTGGGTACTTTTTTGGGTATTAGTGGCACACTAGCTTTGGTTTATACTTTAGAAAAACCTACAGCCTCGTTAATGGGTTGTTGGGCAGTTTCACGTTTCTTGATGTTTATAACTGCCCCACTCAATATAACTTTGCTTCTTCCAGATGTTTTACTTTTTTTCCTGAAGTTTCGCAATCAACGTCCTATTTTGCTAGCTTTTGGCAAATGGTTGTTGTTAGTAATTATTTTTTGTGCATTACCTTTATCATCGTTAATTTTAAAAACACTACCATTTCTTAGAGGTGCCTTAGATTTTTCTCAAAAAACCACTCAATCTGCAAATCACGTATTTCCGAGTTTTGTCGATGTTATACGCAAGCTAAGAAACTTTACGGCTTTTCCCTTTCCTTCTACTTCTAAAGCAATGTCCTTATTTTATCAGGGCTATACCTTAATGCTGGGCTGTTTACTTAGTCTTGCTCTGTTTAGAAAACATCGTTCGGCTAAACTTCTGTGGATTACTGCTTGGACATTTATACCGGCAGCAACAATATTTTTGGTGTCTAAGAGATTATGGATAGATCGCTATATCCTTTTTTTATTGCCATATGTTCTAATTTTATTGGCTGCTGGCTTTATGCGAGTATGGCGTTTACAAAAAACTTTAGCGATTGTAGTAGCAATTATCTATGCACTTAGTGTTAGCGGAGGTCTAGTACGTTACTATACCGTGCAAGATCGTCAAGACTGGCGCAATTTAGCCCAGACAATTATTACTAATGAGGAACCTGGTGACGCAATCATTTTGTCGGAAGGTAATGTATCAGAAAAAATGATTAAAGCAATAGCTTATTATTATTCTGGTTTTGCTCCCGTAACTAGAAATATTGAACTTTGTTCTTCTAAAAAAACCGAACAATCATCAAGAGAACAAGCAATAAAAAACTTACCTCAAAATCAATCTCGTTTATGGATAGTCTGTGGTGAAGGCTTCGACAGTAAACAATTTACCAAGACATTTGGAGAAAATTTTCAAATATTAAAGTATCAGTCTTTCATTAATTTTAACTTTTACCGAGAAAACGATTTAATGCATCTTTTTCTAGTAAAACCCTATTTAAGTAAATAGCTTCTCAAGTAATTATAAATATTTTTCCAGGAGATTAGAAATTACATGAATACAATAGCTTCAAAATCCCTTGCCAATAAAATCAATTTCAGCTATTGGCAACAGTTTATTCCCATTGGTTTAATTTTACTCTTGGCTGCTGGATTGTATTTTTATCAACTCGGTACAGAAGGTTTCTGGATCGATGAATTAACTAGTATGACCGATATTAAAAGTGGTAGAGGATTATCTCTAAACAATACGGATATCCGTCCTCTTTATTACATACTTTTAAGTATTTGGGCTAAGTTTAGCCATAATGATGCCTGGCTGAGAAGTCTATCTGTTTTATTTGCTTTAGGAAGTGTCTTGTTAGTTTATCAAATTGGTCGTCGTTTAGTTGGAGAGCCTGAAGGTCTAATCAGTGCTTTATTGCTAGCACTTTCACCTCTATTTATTAATCACGCTCAAGAAGTAAGAATGTATACTCTCAGTGCTTGTCTGGGTTTGGGAGGCACTCTAGCTTTAACTCAAGCACTGACGATTAAAAAACCGAAGCATCCGACTTTTGCATCTATGGCTTGGTGGGCTGGAATGCGATTTTTAGCCATAATTACCGTTCCCCTAAATTTTACTTTGCTAGTAGCAGACATCATCATAATTTGGTTGAGATTTCACGATCAACGTCGTGTGTTATTAAATTTTGGCAAATGGTTGTTGGCTATTGGTATTTTTTGGTCTCCCTGCGTCTTTTCTGTGTTTCAAGCGGCTTCTCCTACTTCTGACTACGCTAATTCCGGTCATGTAGCTAGTAGACAAGCTCCTGGTTTAATCAACGTTGTACGCATCCTCAAATTTTATACGGTTTGGCCTTTTGCTGTGGGAGAAAATGCGATCGCTGCTAAGTTTTATCAACTATTTACTGGACTATTAGCTGGTTTGTTAGGTGCAGCTTTAATTCAAAAGTATCGTTCTGCTAAACTGCTATGGGTTGGAATTTGGGCATTTGTCCCTTTAATACAGATATTTATTTTTTCCCATATTTCAATGTCCCTTTGGGTCAATCGATATTTATTATTTGTCTGTCCTTATATTTTTATCTTGCTAGCAGCAGGGTTTATGAGAGTATGGCGTAAGTGGCGCATCATGGCGATTGTAGTTGCACTTGTCTATACTTTAGCAATTAGTGGTGGTTTGGTGCGTTACTATACTGTGCTAGATCGACCGACTTATAACAGTGTTATCCAAACAATTAGCAATGGAGAACAACCTGGAGATCTTATTGTCTGGTCGATGTATTATACTAAAGCACTAGAACATTATTATCATGGTTCTGCTCCTATTCATTGGCTTCCTTTTACTAAAAGAGCAACAGAATCGGAACTTGAAGCTTGGTTGGTTAGTTTACCCCCAATTAAATCGCGTTTTTGGCTAGCGTGTGAACTTTCTTCTCGCAGTTCTCAGATTTTACAAAATGTCGTTCAACAAAAGTTTCAGATTGAAGAATACCAAGCTTTTGCCAAATCACCTGGAACTAAAAATCATATGGAAGTATTGCTATTAACACCAAACGACACTAATACACAGAAAAGTTAAGTAAGATATTACTATTTGATTTGACAGATTTCTTGAGCAAATATAGTCTTGATTTTAAAGTTGGTAAAGCTATGATTACGAAAAAATTTAGCTTCTAATCAAAATTAATAACTAATACTGTTGCTCAAGTAATTTTTTTGTGGTGCTAGTGTATATGTTGAAAAGTGGCAATTTTAATCGATATAAATTAACTCCTTATTTGTTTTTATTACCTGCGATCGCTCTATTGGGATTGACGGTTTTTTTGCCTGCAATTCAAGCTTTTTCTTTGAGTTTTACTCAATATGAATACGATCTGACTCAAGCACCTCAATGGGTTGGATTGGCTAATTTTCAGCGTTTGTGGAAGGATGAAGTTTTTTGGCAAACTATCGGCAATACTGTAATTTATTTAGTGGGGGTCGTTCCAGTTTTAGCAATCTTACCTTTATTTTTAGCTATTTTAGTCAATCAAAAACTGCGAGGAATTAATTGGTTTCGTACTGCTTTTTATACTCCTGTGGTTATTTCTATGGTGGTAGCGGGTATTGCCTGGAAAGCTTTGTATACTCAAAATGGATTGTTAAATCAATTCTTGGCCAAAATTGGCTGGAGTGATGGTATTCCTTGGTTAACCGATCCGAAGTTAGCTATTTGGAGTGTAATGTTAGTAACTATCTGGAAAGGTTTGGGATATTATATGGTAATTTATTTAGCAGGCTTGCAAGCTATTTCTCCTGAATTATATGAAGCTGCGTCCATTGATGGTTCAGATGGTTGGCAAAAGCATTTAGATATTACCATTCCCTTAATGCGTCCTTATTTACTTTTAGTAACGGTAATTTCAGCAATTTCGGCTACTAAAGTTTTTGAAGAAATTTATATTATGACTCAAGGAGGGCCTCGTAATAGTTCTAAGACTGTAGTTTATTATCTTTATGAACGAGCTTTTCAAGACTTAGATATTAACTATGCCTGCACCATCGGTTTGATTTTATTTTTAGGCATCTTGGGATTATCTTTAATTAATTTAAAATTAACGAGGGAGAGTAATGGTAGGGGCTGATAACAGTGAAAGAAAATTTAGTTAATTATCTTTAATTATCCTCATTTTGAGAGTAAAACTGGGTTTTTGAGTAAGTTTAGTTAAGCGGTAATCCTAAAATTTAATACAAATGTCGCCAGTTTGAGAAGATAGTATGATTACATATCCTTAATTTAATTAATTTCAAGATGTCTTTGAATCGACGTAACTTTCTCTTGGTTTTAGGCGCAACCACTGGTGCTGCTATGATGGGTACTTTTCCGAAAAGTGCGATCGCCCAAACTTTAGATGAAGCTAGTGAACAGCCTTTTCAACTACCTCCTCTTCCTTACCCCTATGAAGCCTTAGAGCCTTATATCGATGCAGAAACTATGAAGTTTCATCATGATAAACATCACGCTGCTTATACCAAAAACCTCAACCAAGCAGTTAATCAATATCCACAATTAGCTAATCAATCACCTGAAGATATTTTACGAAATATAGACAATGTTCCCGAAGCTATCTTGGCAACTATTCGTAATAATGGTGGCGGGTACGTCAATCATAAAATGTTTTGGGAGATCATGAGTCCCGATGGTGGGGGAGAAGCAACAGGAGCGATCGCCACAGCAATTAGGGAAACCTTTGGTAGCTTTGATACTTTTCAAGAAAAGTTTAATCAGGCTGGTAGCAAACAATTTGGCAGTGGTTGGGCTTGGCTAGTTCTAGATAATAACAAGCAACTAATGGTAATGAGTACTCCTAATCAAGATAGTCCTTTGATGGATGGAATGTATCCTATTATGGGTAATGATGTTTGGGAACACGCTTATTATTTAAAATATCGCAATAAAAGAGATGAATATCTCACTCAATGGTGGAATGTCGTTAACTGGGAAGAAGTAAATAAGCGTTATGAACAAGCGATCGCCTAACAGAAAAGTAAAATAATTTAGCAGTTAATATTAATTGGGTTGATAAATCCTACCGTAAGTGCGATCGCGATTAATTTCGATTACTAAATCTGTCAGTTGGGAATTATTAATTAATGGCGTGATCAATAATTCTGGATGCAAAGCTAGCCAAAAATATTCGACAAATTCATCAATTTGCGCGTCAGTCATTCCCGTTTTTCCTGTGGCAATCATTTTATGTTCTGCTTCTTTGCGCCACTGTTGGGAAAGTCGATAATCTACGGGATTAAACACAATTAAACGGTCTAATTTTGACCACAATGGTAGATAATCTCGTAGTCGGCGATTGTTATCTATAGCAAATTGTTTATCAGCTGCGGTGACAATTGGCGGTGGTGGCGAATCGAAATTATTTTCTGATATGGGATGCACTCCCACAAACCAACCCTCCAAAATAACTATATCGGGTTTGGTAACTGTTTCTGGTATAGCGCGATCGCCTGCACCATTATAGGCTGATTTATCAAAACGAGGAATTAAAATTGATTCGTTATTATTGGCTTGTAAACATTGTTCTAAAACAGTGATACCCAATTCTACATCGTGAGTTCCAGGAGGTCCTCGCCAGATCAAACGGGAATCTTCGGCTTGTAATTTCAGGCGATCGCTATAAGTTTTATAAAGATCATCAATGGAAATAGTAACAGTAGAATAATTTAAGTAATTCAAAATTAATTTTAAAACCGCAGCCAGGGTACTTTTTCCTGTCCCTTGACCCCCTAAAATTCCCTGGATAATAGTACGTCCTAATTCAGATTGTTCGGCAGTTAATTGTATTGCTAAAGGCAGCCAAAGATTCCACAGCAAAATTAAAACGGATTCTATATTTTTAAAGCCAAGCTGTTGACAAAAGCCCCAAACTTGATCAACTAAACTTACAAATAATTCTATACGCTCGGTTATTTTTTGTTGACAATTAGCCACCGTAATTCCCAAAGCATTACTCCTTTGAGCATCAGCTAATTCAACTTCAATTAACTGTTGTCGTTGTGCTGCTTTAATTTGTTTTGATTGATATAATTTTTGTAAAATTGTATCTACCAGCAAACTATCTTGCGACATTATTCCAAACCCATAACCATTAGCCAATCTATTAAGCTATTGTATCTTTGAACAAAATATTATTTCTAATTTATTTTTGCCAGAAGTCACCTATTTCCCTATCCCCGTTCCCCAAAACTGATTTGGTCTGATTCATAGTCTGGGGGTTCGACATGAATTAAAACTCTTACTTTACCAAAGCGTTTTTCTAAAAGTTCTTCAATTTGTTCGGTAATTTGGTGTGCAGTTTGAACGTCAGTAGTATCTACAATGAGATGCATTTCAATAAATACCTGTCTCCCTAGTATGCCGCGAGAGGCTATATCATGACAATTAACCACTCCTGATACTTGCATTACCAGATCGTGAATAGCTTCTGGGGCGATCGCCATTTCGTCTACCAACCAGGGTAAGTTGTCGCGAATTACTTCCCAACCACTGTAAAAAACCAACAAAGCCACGGGAAAAGCTAAAATTACATCCAGCCACAGTAATTGTGGTAGATTCAATACTGAAGACTGCCAAACTCCAATCAAACCCCCAATAACAATAATCGTCACCCAAATATCGCTCATGGTATGTCTAGCATCGGCAATTAGAATCGGACTGCCAATTTTTTTCCCTACATTACGTTCGTAAAAAGCAACAAAAATATTCACTCCCAAAACAATTAAGAGTATCCACAGTTCGGTGGCAGAAACTTGAGGCGATGGACTATTATTATCCCCAAAAATTCGGGTGATCGCCGTTCGCAAAATTTCAAAACAAGCAATGCCCAAAAAAGCTGCAATTCCCAATGCACCTACTGCTTCAAATTTTAGATGTCCATAGGGATGTTCTCGATCTGGTTGAGGAGAAGAAAAACGATTGGCAATCAATCCCAAAATATTGTTAAAGCTGTCGGTAACGCTATGTAAAGCATCGGCTTGTAGACTCAAAGAACCTGTAGTTACTCCTACTAAGGCTTTAAGTGTCATGACAAATAAATTTAGTAGTAAAGTCAGCCAAAGAACTTTACGAATCCGGGAGCGATTATCTGGCATTATTAAACAAGATGATTTTAATTGGGGGAGGTACGCTTTATTATCATAGTGGAAAATAGCTGAAATTCTTATGTATTAAACACTAAAACCATCTTTAAGCAATATAAAAATGCTTTGTTTATTGCAATTTTTTCTAATAAATAACCGACTCTTTCTTTCTACGCCCCGTAAATTTTGACAAAGACAAAATAATATTTTTTTGCATTAACTTAAAATTTACAATTACTCAAATTCATCTCATTACTTATGGTTCAACTGATTCTCAATCTCGTACAAGGCTCGGTAAGTTGCAATTTTTCACCTGAAGCAGCGCAAGAATTACAACGAGAAATTTCTGTTTTAATGGACAGTCTCAAAGCAGTAGCTAATCGAACTGCTAGTGGCGGTGGAAAACCACAACCGCAAAAACCAATGGAATATCGTTATACAGGAGAAGTATTTTTAGAGATATTTTGCAACCCCAATATTTACCCCAGTCCTTTTGCTGCCAAAGTCCTGCTGACGGTAAGAGACGATCGCATTCGTATTACTAGCGAAGCAGAACTGACTCAATTGATTGAAGATTTGAATATATATATAGAAAAAACTAAATGAATTAATACCGTCGCATCGGGGAACTGGTAGCATTAAAGTCAAAAGCTTTCAAACAATTTTTAGTATTAGTTAAGCGATCGATTAACAATGAATAGTAATAATTTAATTCAAGTAGTTCGACAGGGATTCCGCATTGCTATAGGAGCTACTGCCGATTGCGTGGAAACTTTCCAAAATCCCCAAAAAAGAGCCGAGGCTTTCTCCGAAATAGAAACCGAATTGAAACAGAAAACTCAAGCATGGTCGATTAAAGGAGAAAGTACCGAACAGCAAGCTAAAGAATTTGTCGAAAATTTAATGAATCAGAGGGGTTGGTCTACTAATCAATCACCGACCACGGCATCCTCTTCAACTTCTACTACTGCTAACAAAAGTTCTAATATTAACTCAGGCATACAAGAACTGACAGCAGAAATTATTGCCTTAAAATTAGAATTAGAAAAATTACGTAATTCTCAAGATTCCTAAATAACTTTAGTTTGTAGTTAAATTTAACTAGTCGTCGTTCCATTCTGGTTCGCCGACTAAATCCACTACGCGATCGCGTAGCAAATATCCAAATCTTTCTAATTCATACTCGATACCAACCCATTCCCTGGGAGGTAAATATTCACATAAGACATATAGCTGTTGATAGCGACGAATGATACCCTTTTCTACTAAAGATAAAATTTCTTCTTTCAGGCGATCAATAGAATAATCGATTGGAGCAGTTGGAGTGGTAACGTTCATAACAAGTTAAATATTTTAGCTAAATGAAAAACTTCTCTAGCTTAATTAGCGAGATAAAGTAATCTTAGTATTTTTTTGCTGTATAACAAAATACTAAATTTTTAAAATTTATAAAGATTTATTAGAAAATATGTTTTTTTATAAAGTAGGGGCGATTCGCGAATTGCCCTTACAGTTATTAGTCATTTGTTTATTATCATATATGATTCGGTGATTGCTATATATAAGTTCTTACTTTGATGAAATAAAAAAATAAAAAATTTTGGTTTTTACTAATTTTTGATTGTTAATGCCAATATATTTTACTGATTAGAGAAACGCTTTATGATTTATTATTGAGCAAGAGTTTTTTTAAGTATCTAAGCACAATTAATTACACATTTTATTTTCCCTAATCCCTAATCCCAAGTCCCCAATCCCTATCTAAACTATCCAATTGAATTTGCATGACTACTTAATAGTTTTTTAACTTCGTTGAGACTGTTGATATGCTTGATTAATAACATACATAATTTGTTTGTTTTGCTCAGAGTGATTAACATCGGGATGATATTGTCTGGCTAAATTATGATAAGCAGTTTTAATTTCTTGATCGCTAGAATTTTCTGAAATTCCTAGTATTTGCCACCATGTTTTATTAGATAAATTTTCATCAATGGAATGGTAATTTGCAGTCAATCTTTGCCAAAGTTTAATTTGATTTTTGCTGGTGCTGGTAATTAAGTATTTACTATCATTGCTAAAAATAACTGGACTACAACCATTAAGACATTGTAGATGTTCTCCTGTTGCTAAATCGTATAAATGTATAGTGTTATTTAAACTAGCACTGGCAATAATTTTATTATCTGGACTGACAGCAACTGACCAGATTTCATTTGCATTTTCTGCAATCGTGCGAATGAGTTTCTGAGTTTTACAACACCATAATTTAACTGTTTTATCTTTACTGCCACTAACTAAATATTTATTATCAGAAGTCAGAGCGATCGCCGTCACCCAATCAGAATGTGCATTTAAAGTTTCGTAAGTTGTAAATAGTGTATTTAAATCCCAAATTTTAATAGTGCGATCGGCACTTGCACTAAACAAGAAGCGATTATCTTGAGTAATTGCCAAACTAAGAATGGAATCTAGATGGCTTTTTAAAGTAGATTTAAGTTGCCCTGTAGCACTATCCCAAATTTTAATAGTGTGATCAGCACTACCACTAAGCAAAAGTTTACCATCATGACTATAAATCAAAGCATAAATAGGAGCATTGTGACTATAACGACCGAAAGATTCACTGGAAAAGATACGATGTAAATTCTTGGTATTTAAATGCCAACTAATTATTTTTCGGTCAAAACCTCCTGCTGCGATCGCTTTTTGATGTGGATTAATCGCCACATTACAAACTTCTTCTGGCTCAAAAAAAGAATATATTTGTTTACCTGTATTAATATCCCATAAACCAACAGTGCGATCATCACTAGCACTGACTAAAATATTATCTTTAATTGCTAAAGAATTAATTTTTTTCCTATGTCCACCAAAAATTTTAACTGCTTGCCAAGTAAATTTATCTTGTAATTCTATCTCTAACCTATTGTTAGAAAAATCAACATATATATATTGATAAAATTTGGGTATTGGCTCAAAAGTATTTGTATAAATGTTCCATTGTAAATTAAACTTATTGTTATTCTTAATTTGAGATTTTAATTCATTTAATTCATCTTCAACTTGCCAATGAAGAGTTTTTTGCTGCCAAAGAATATCAGCAAAACTTGAATCTAATTCCATTAAAGCTTGACAGTAATCTACTATAAGATCGATCTTTTCTTCTATACGATTAAAAGTAGCTGCTACAGGTTCTTTTCTCTGAGTAGCACTAAACATTTTTGCCAAACCATAGATACCCAATCCAAATATTCCTCCAGCAGCAGCCATCGAACCCATCCCAATTCCTACTGCACTACCGCCAAAACTCAAACCCACACCACCAATAGCAGAATAAACACCCGCACCAGCAACGCCCCCCAAACCTATAGCTACAAATGCTGTATTATCTCCTTGTTGTATGCCTCGATAACCACCATAAACAGCCGAACCAATTACCGTACCTGCGGCTGTCATTCCAGCTATACCAATACCAATACCACCAAATCCGCCGACTATTCCCACCCCGCCCATAGTGGAATATATCCCCGCGCCAACAACGCCACCACCTACAGGAAATACCAGTTCTTGATTCATATGTTTGAACTATTTACATTTCTTTCAGTTTAGAGCGATCGCCCTAGTGATGGCTTCTAGAAAAATACCTAAATATTAGATCGGTTTTAAGTATCTATGTTAGACATATTAGTCATTAATCATTTTCCCAGGTTTCGTAGCTGATTAAATCACCAATGGGGTCGCGTAATAAATAATCACATAGTTCTAATTCACATTCGACACAAACCCATTCACGAGCAGGAATATGGTTGCATAGCACATAAATTGGTTGTTGACGACTGACAATTCCTTGTTCTACCAACTGGCGGGCTTCTTCTTTGATGCTGTCAATAGAATAGTTAGTAAAACGGTAAGGGGAAACAGTAGCAAGAGTCATGAATAATCACCAGAAAAATGTTTTTCAAATGGACGCTACATATCACTATAAACCATTTAGCCAAAGATAGATAAATAAACGATAATTTTGCTGTATTCAAAAATACAAAAATCTAAGAAAAAATAAAATTTTAGAATTTTGCAACGCGCTTCCCCCCGGAGAAACTAACTCTAGTATATTTTGTAACTTTAGATACAGCTACCTCACGGGGTGACAAGATAGCTAGAAAATAGTCACAGCAGAGATTTTAGCTATTGAAGTGCTTTTCCCTGTTGACTGATAACTGGTAACTGTTTATGGTTGGCACTTTTCTAACTGTCTTACGTCCAATTATGCATCTGTTTTGTTACAGTCAGTAAATACAAGAATTAGTAAAATTTACTCATAAAAAATTATGTCTTTCAAATTATCAACTAAACGTCTATTAACAGCATTAGCATTAGCTACTTTAACAGTTGGCGGTACTTATACCGTAGCTGAAGCTCAAGGTTCGGGATTAGTATTATTTGGCAAAGATGGTGTCGATGTTCTCAATTATTATTTGGATTTTGGCGGAAAGCGCAATACTCGCGATCGCTATCGCTTACGAATTCCCGGTAATAAATTAAGAGGCGGTGTAGCTAAATTATTTATTTCTTATCCTGAATATTTTAATGGTAGATTCGATACTAATCGCATTGAAGTTAGAACTAAAAAAGGCAAGGAAGAATCTCTACCTCTTAAAGAAGTTATTTGGGATCAAGAAAGTCGCATGATTCAAATTGACCTAGAAGAACCTTTAACAGAAAACCGCCAACTAGAAATAGTAATGCATAACGTCAGAAATCCTAATGTTGGTACTTATTACTTTTTCTGTCAGGTTTTACCAGCCACAGACTTGCCTATTCGCGAACAAATTGGAGCTTGGGTGGTTAGTATTAATCCTTAGACAGCAATTTTATAGTAGAATTATAGATTGTGGCTTTTGTCAAGATTACCGCATTCATTTATTTGCTAAGTCCGCATCTGTGGATGTTTCTGACTCATCTAGTAAGTACTATTGTATTTACGAACCAGATATAGTTTGGAGCAAACGGGCGATCGCGGCATAACATTGAGACGCAGGGTCACTGATAAGGTAAAGTAAACAACTAAAGGAGAACTAAATGACTAAACGTACCTTGGGCGGTACAAACCGCAAACAAAAAAGAACATCTGGTTTTAGAACTCGGATGCGTACCAGTAACGGGAGAAAAGTAATTCAAGCTCGTCGCCAAAGAGGTCGTCGTCGTTTAGCAGTATAAAAAATACTAATTAAAGATAAATTTAAACTAATTAGTGTGGGATTGCCAAAACTTCATCGACTCAAAAAGCGGCGCGATTTTAGGGCTGTTTACGAGCAGGGAATCCGCCGTTACAGTCCTCACTTAATACTACGAGCATGGCTAACCACCGACCCCAAACAGTCTAGCGTTACCGATCATGTAAACCCAACGGCAATTGGCATTTCTGTTGGCAAAAAAGTCAGTAAAAAAGCCGTAATTCGCAATCGCATTAAAAGACAGATCGCAGGTGCAATTAAAGAACTGTTGCCCTCAATCACTCCTGGGTGGCAAGTGGTAATCATAGTTAAATCCGAAGCAATTGAATGCAAATATGAACATTTTTTGCGAGAATTAAATCAGTTATTAACAGAAGCAACAATAATCAATGGGCATTAAAGAAGACGTTTTTTATGAAGGTGGTCCCCATGTGGGCGACCTAATTTTCAATATATTATTGGCTTTTACCGTAATCTGTATTCCTTTAACCGTAGGAGCGATCGTTAGGGCTTTATGGTTGCGCTATCGTATTACCGATCGCCGCATTTCCGTAATTGGTGGCTGGATGGGCAGAGAAAGAACTGATATTATTTACTCGGAAATAGTCAAGATTGTAAAAGTTCCCAGAGGTGTAGGCTTGTGGGGAGATTTGGTAGTCACCCTCAGAGACAAGAGCCGCTTAGAAATGCGAGCAGTTCCTCAATTTCGAGAAATCTATGACTATATTGCTGAAAAAGCAGCAGACAAAACAGGCAAACCTATAGAAGCAATTAAAGCAAACTAAATTTTGAATCGTAAATTTATTAAATAAGTTTAGGTCGGTTTCCCGTAAGGCGCGATCGGCTAAACTAGATTGAGAAAAATAACCTCGCACAGGCTGGACGTATTTTAGATATGGATTTTGGTATCGGCTTTCTTTCTAACAACATCATGCTCCCAATCCTGGACTTTTTTTACGGGATTTTACCGAGCTACGGTTTTGCGATTATCGCCCTAACGCTGGTAATTCGCTTTGCCGTTTTTCCTCTAAGTGCAGGACAAATTCGCAATATGCGAAAAATGAAAATTGTCCAACCTCTGATGAAGGAAAGACAAGAACAAATCAAACAAAAATATAAGAACGATCCTGCAAAACAACAAGAAGAGATGGCTAAACTGATGCAAGAGTTTGGCAACCCCCTAGCAGGTTGTGCGCCTCTGCTATTGCAGATGCCAATTTTATTCGCCCTATTTGCCACCTTAAGAGGATCGCCGTTTACCAATACTCCTTATAATATAGACGTACAAATCTTTCCTCAAGAACAAATCGAGCGGATCGAACCTCAAGCTTTTGCTACCAAAGCACAAAATATTTACATTGATGACGGAGTTCACTACAAGGTAGCAGCTATGTTACCTAGTGGTAATAAATTAGTAACAGGAGAAAATACTAGAGTAGAGCTACAAACTCCAGAAGGCAAGCCTCTAAAATCTCTAGTTAAAGAAAATTCCTCATACGATCTTCAGCCTCGCCTAGAAGTAACTAAAGGTTCGGAAAGATTAAAAATTGAGGAAGATGGTACGATTAAAGCCTTAGAACCTGGCGATGCAACCATTACCGTTACCATACCGGGAATTGCTGCCAATAAGGGATTTTTGTTTATTAAAGCTTTAGGAAGAGTTGGGGTAACGGATGAAGCCGGCAACATCAATTTTGATATCCTAATTATGGTCTTGCTTTTCGGTATTGGCATTTATATCAACCAACAAATGAGTGGTTCATCTGCTGCAAGTGGCAACGATCAACAGCAAACAGTTAACAAAATCACTCCACTGTTATTTAGTGGAATGTTCTTGTTCTTTCCCCTACCGGCTGGGGTATTGATGTATATCGTAGTTGCCAATTTCTTCCAAATGGGTCAAACTTGGTTCTTGATGCGAGAGCCTCTACCAGAAAACTTACAAAAAATTGTGGAAGAACAAGAAAAAGCAGAAGTATCTAGGGAAGCACTCCCCTTTGAGCGCAAACGTTCTAAGAAAAAAGAAAAAACTTCGGGCTAATAAATAATAACTGTGGAAAGTCAACTTCAATTAGGCAAACAGTGGTTGGAAGAACTATTAAAATTAATGAATCTTCCTGCTGCTGTTACCACAGAAGGATTTGAAAAAGTAGCAACTGATTCCAATTCTCTGTGGTTGAACATTAATACCAGCAATTTTACCCCAGAACAAATCGCCAGCACTATCGGCGAGGGAGGAGAAACAATAGATGCCATACAATATTTGGCAAACACCATACTCAATCTCAATTTAGAACCTGAATCCCAACGTTCCTTTACAATTGAAATAGACGGCTATCGCGTCAAAAGATATTATGAATTAGAGTCATTAGTATCGGAGACTGTAAGTAAAGTCAGACAGACAGGTGAGGAAATTGAAGTGCAGGGTTTGTCTTCGGCTGAAAGAAAGCAAATTCATACTCTATTGCAAAATTCGGAAGACCTGGCTTCAGAAAGTCGTGGACAAGAGCCAAATCGAGTATTAGTAGTAAAATTGCGCGGCTCAAATTAAACAGGTCATTGGTTTTCGGGCGATAATTAATTACTGTATAGCTAATAACTCTGTCAAACAAGCAAGGGTTTGGGACAAATGGAAGCAATATATATACCGCACCTGCTTAAAGCACCACAACGTAAATTAGAAATTATCGTTAGGGATGCGATCGCCCGATTAGATACTCTAACCCCCGTTAAAGGTACAATTGTCGTGCGCCATGGGGGTAATTTTTTAGAAGTAACCGCTAAAGCAGAAACGATTGTTACCATGTCGTGCGATCGCTGTTTGCAAAATTACAATCATCGTTTACAAGTAGATACTTCAGAATTAATTTGGCTGGAAGCTGAAATACAGACTATGGGAGACTTACCCACAGAACGAGAAGTATCTATTGAAGACCTTTCAGAAACTCTGCCTCCTGATGGTCATTTTGACCCCGAAAGTTGGCTCTATGAACAGTTTTCTCTAGCAATGCCCTTTCGTAAAGAATGTGGTCCACAATGTCCGGGAGTGGCAACAATTTCTACTCAAACAGAGCCTCACTTGGATACTCGTTGGTCGTCTTTAGCGGCTTTAAAAGATAAATTTAAAGTAGATTAGGCAATGAGAAAGGAAAATCGATTTTAAAATAATAATTTAAAGAGAATGATCATAAATATTTACATTTAAATAATGAATTTTTACGAAGAGTTTGGTTTACTGTTGCGTGCCTGCTACCCTTTAATCTACATTCCCACTACCGAAGAAGAAAGACTAGAACGAGCGATCGCCCTGGCGACGGAAAAACTAGGCAATCGCAATATTTATATCTGGGATTTTGTCAGTGGTTATCAAGAGAACCCCAATAATGCAGGTTTTGGCAAACGGAATCCACTACAAGCTTTAGAATTCATTAGTAAAATTCCCTCTCAAGCAGGTGGAGTTTTTATTCTCCGAGATTTTCATCGTTTTTTAGAAGATGTTGCTGTATCTCGCCAACTGCGTAATTTGGCGCGAGAACTGAAATCCCAAGCGAAAAATATTGTCATTGTCGCCCCTCAAATTCAAATTCCTGTCGAATTAACCGAAGTTTTAACTGTGGTGGATTTCCCCTTACCTACGGCTGCGGAAATTAAAACTGAAATCGAGCGATTGCTTTGCGCTACGAAACAACCTCTAACAGAACAATTGTTAAATGAATTGGTAAGATCTGCCCAAGGTTTATCTTTAGAACGAATCAGACGGGTGTTAACCAAAGCGATCGCTACTCATGGTAAACTCGAACCAGAAGACGTAGAATTGATTCTCGAAGAAAAACGTCAGTCCATCCGTCAAACTCAAATCCTAGATTTTTATCCCGCTACCGAACAAATATCAGATATCGGTGGCTTGGATAACCTCAAAGATTGGTTACTTAGAAGGGGAGGAGCTTTTAGCGATAAAGCTAGAGCTTACGGCTTGCCCCATCCTAGAGGCTTATTATTAGCAGGCATTCAAGGTACGGGTAAATCTCTTACTGCCAAAGCGATCGCCCATCACTGGCATTTACCCCTATTGCGCTTAGACGTAGGACGCTTATTTGCCGGGTTAGTGGGAGAATCGGAATCCCGTACCAGACAAACCATCGATTTAGCAGAGGCTTTAGCTCCTTGTATTTTATGGATTGATGAAATAGACAAAGGCTTTTCCGGAGCAGATGGCAAAGGGGATTCGGGAACTACCAGCCGTGTTTTTGGTACATTCATCACCTGGTTGGCTGAAAAACAATCCCCCGTATTCGTGGTAGCTACCGCTAATAATATCCGCACTTTACCACCAGAAATGTTACGTAAAGGTCGATTCGATGAAATATTTTTTGTGGGTTTGCCCAACCAAACAGAAAGAGAAGAAATCTTTAAAGTTCATTTAGCCAGATTGCGCCCTCACAATTTGAGCAATTATGATATCAAGCGATTAGCATATGAATCGCCAGATTTTTCGGGAGCAGAAATCGAACAAACCATTATTGAAGCCATGCATATCGGCTTCAGTCAAAATCGCGACTTTACTACAGATGATATCCTAGAGGCTGCCAGTCAGATCGTACCTCTAGCGAAAACCGCCCAAGAACAAATTCAATTTTTGCAAGATTGGGTAGCGGCAGGTAAAGCTCGTCTGGCTTCTAAAAGTAATAGTTTAAGCGATCGCATTGGGAGTCAGTTTAACTAGAGATGACTAAATCTATTTTTCTTCAGCGTTTATTGGCTACGATTCAGTTTGTTCTCGGTTTTATTTTGGGTATTACTCTGGTTGCTGGAGTAGCAGCTAGTGCTGGTTATTTATATTTCAGAAAAATGTCGGACACCCCAGAAAAACCAGTTTTCTCTCAAGAAACTACCAAATCTATACCCACTGAAACCCTACAACAGCCTGTTACTACATCAGAATCACCAATAGAAACTAACACCACAGAACCAGAACCAGAACCAGAACCAGAATTACCCCCAAATGCCTATATGGCAAAAGTAACCTGGCCTCAAGGCTTGAGTTTGCGTTCCGAGCCAGATTTAAATGCAGGCAGAGTTGGTGGTATCGAATACAATGCTGAAATTGTCATTCTCGAAGATAGTGCTGATGGGCAATGGCAAAAAGTTCGTCTTCCCTGGAGCGAACAAGAAGGATGGGTCAAAGGAGGTAATACTGAGCGAATTTCGTATTAAGATTAATTGAAGCGGTTAATAAAAACCACTGATTAAGCTAAGTTATTTGGTGCGAGGTTAAATGGTGAATATTGGATTTTTAGGAACTGGCTTAATGGGTCAGCCTATGGTTTTGCGACTATTAGAAGCCAAGCTGAATGTGATTGCTTACAATCGCACTTTATCTAAATTACAACCATTGCAAGCAGCAGGTGGGAAGATTGTTAGTTCTCCAGAAGCAGTAATTAAAGCTTCTGACTGTATCTTTTTAATGTTGAGCGATCGCCCTGCTATTGAGCAAGTCTTACTATCCTCTCAGTCTTTACCTCATGTAACCAATCGGACGATTATCCAAATGGGAACGATCGCGCCACTTGAAAGTCGAGCAATTCGAGATGCCGTAGTCAATGCGGGTGGTGAATATCTCGAAGCACCAGTCTTAGGCAGTATCCCTCAAGTCAAGACTGGGGAATTAATCGTTATGGTAGGCAGCACACCAGAGCAGTTCGAGGGATATTTACCCCTACTTCAACACTTCAGTAATGCACCGATGCACGTCGGGGAAGTAGGTCAAGCTGCCGCCATGAAATTGGCGTTAAATCAGTTAATTGCAGGTCTTACAGCAACTTTTGCTCTCAGTTTGGGATTTGTCTCCCAACAGGGAGTAAATATAGAACAGTTTATGTCTGTCGTCCGACAGAGCGCGTTATATGCTCCTACTTTTGATAAGAAACTATCTCGAATGCGCGAGGGCAACTATAGCAATCCTAATTTTCCTACCAAACATTTACTTAAAGACACTCATTTATTTTTAGAACAAGCGCGAATATTGGGTTTAGATACTAGTAGCTTAGAAGGAATAAAACAACTTATTGATCGGGCGATCGCCTTGGAATTAGCTGATGCTGATTATTCAGCAATTTATTCGGCAATTGTTTTAAAAAAATAATTTTTGCAGACAATTTTAATCTAGTCTGATTTATTTTTATAATCTACGACTTTTGGCTTAGTAGTTTTGACTTAATAAAAAGCTGAAAATCAAAAATCATAGTGTTTTTGATCGTTTTTCTGATTCTGAGTTATTTTGGGGAATTTGTAAAAATTTCATTCGTATAAAAGAAAACATTGATTGTCGATTAAGCTAACTCAGTTTACAAAAAATTAACAAATTTGAGCTAGACATAAAAAAATAGAATAATTTTAAATTAAATCAGGAAATGTACTTATAATTATCCTAAGTATTAAAAAGTAACTAAAGTGAGTGATAATCGACAGATTTAATAACCTATTTTGAATTGTTTTTAGCGGAATTATCAGAATTGCCAATCAATGAAAAAAACATAGATTTAAATGCAGATTTAGTTCTAGCAAATTGTTATTTATTTAACTTTTGAATCAACTTTCGATAAACTTAGCCATTAAAAATGTACAATGAGACTCCATCAACTTGGCTCTAAACTGCTTACTTTAAATAATCGTCATTTTTTTGTCTTAGATGCGATTATTTTTTTGCTCACACCATTACTAGGAATTATTTTACGATTAGATAGATCCACTGCCCTAATAGACTATCAAGAAGGGCTGGTGGTAGCAACTATTGTCTTTCCAATTGTCAAACTGAGTATTTTTTTGGCTTGTGGCTTTTATAAACGCTATTGGCGATATGCCAGTATTGACGAACTGATTCAAATTGCAGTTTTAACCACAGCAGCAGCGATCACAGAAATTATTGTCCTGAGTATTTTAGAATACGTCAGCAATTTACCCACATATCTCGTACCTCGTTCTCTACCATTATTAGATGGGATTCTCAGTTTTATTTTTGTCGGAGCAATTCGTTTCAGTCTCCGAGCCGTAGAAAGAGTATCTCAGAGGAAAAAGAACTTTTATAAGCGAGAACGAGTGTTGATCGTCGGTGCAGGAGATGCAGGAGTGTCGATCTTAAAAGAAATGCAGCGCAACCCCAAGCTGGGTTTTAATCCCGTCGCCTTTATCGATGACGACCCCAAAAAATTAGGCTTGAAAATTGGAGGACTCAGTGTAGCTGGCAACCGCTACCAAATACCAGAAATTGTCGCCTTCCACAACATTAAGCAAGTAGTTATCGCCATGCCAACCGCATCTGGAAGAGTAATCAGAGAGATAGTTGATGTCTGTCAGGCGATTGGAATCAAAACTAATACCATGCCCGGAATCGACGAAATTCTCAGTAACAATGCCAAACCCAACAGTGTGCGGGAAGTTAAAATCGAAGACTTGCTACGACGCGAACCAATTCAAACCGACGTTCAAAGTGTCTTTAAATTCATTACAGGAAAAAAAGTTTTAGTCACTGGAGCAGGAGGCTCGATTGGTAGCGAACTATGTCGTCAAATTTTTCGCTGTCGCCCCAGTACCATAATTCTAGTAGGTCATGGAGAAAACTCAGTATTTAATATCAAACAAGAATTAGAAAGAGTCTTGCAGATTCTCCGACAAGAAAAACAAACAGAGAAAAAACTTACTGAGTTAATCCCATTTATTGCCGATCTACGTTTTGCCAATCGTTTAGAAACTGCTTTCGAGCTATACAAACCAGATCTAGTCTTTCATGCTGCCGCTCACAAGCACGTTCCTCTAATGGAGGTTAATCCCCCAGAAGCTATTACCAATAACGTTTTAGGCACAAAAAATCTGTTAGATTTAGCCATCAAACATGATGTCGGTAATTTTGTCATGATTTCTACGGATAAAGCCGTAAATCCTACTAACGTTATGGGAGCGAGCAAACGTACTGCCGAGATGTTAGTACTTCAAGCTGCTAAAACAAGTGGTAGGCCTTATGTCGTAGTGCGTTTCGGCAATGTTTTAGGTAGTCGGGGTAGTGTAGTTCCCACCTTTAAACAGCAAATCGCTAAAGGCGGGCCGGTAACGATCACTCATCCTGAAATCTGTCGCTATTTTATGACCATTCCCGAAGCCGTACAGTTGGTCTTACAGGCTTCAGTCTTGAGTAACACTGGCAGTCAGGGTCAGATTTTTATGCTCAACATGGGTCAACCAGTTAAAATTGTCGATTTGGCTAAAGACTTAATTCGTCTTTCAGGATATGAAGTGGGTCGAGATATCGATATCGTATTTACAGGATTGCGACCGGGAGAAAAACTCTATGAAGAACTGTTGATTCCTGGAGAAGAATACGAATCTACTCCCCATGAAAAATTACTGGTGGTAAAAAATGCCAGTCGGATTATTCCTGAAAATCTTGACCTGACAGTAGAAGTTTTAGGTAAAGCCGCCGCGAAAAATGATGTTAATTTAATTTTATTTCTCCTAGACCGATTGGTGGCGGGGTATATTCCCAAAGACATCATAATTGACAGAGAACGCGCTCAAAATAGTCTGGCAGCAATTGTTAGAGAAAACTGTGGTCTGAATTTTGTACTACCTCCAGGGCGAAATGAATCAAAGCAATTAAATTTAGCTACTCAACAATCTATAGTTCTCAGTTCTGCCCAAGAGTTGCGACAGGCATTAGAAAATCAAGAACTTTGTCTGTACTATCAACCCATTATTGAGTTGTCAACTCGTCGTATCATCGAACTAGAAACTTTATTACGCTGGGATCATCCCCAATTAGGTATTATCGCTCCAGTTAAATTTTTGTCACTAGCTGAAGCAACAGGCTTAATTATTCCCATCGGACGCTGGATTATCGAAGCAGTTTGTCAGCAAATACAAACCTGGCAGCAAAAACTGGAAATTGAATTTCCCTGGACTGTAAGTATTAATATTCCCAGTTGTCAACTTTTACAGCCCAGCTTGGTCAAACAAATTAAATATAATTTGGAAAAATATCAAATTTCTCCACAGACTTTGAAACTCGAAATTGCCGAATATTCCATCGATGCCAATCCTCACGCTAGTATGACGATGATTCCTCAATTTAGGGAATTGGGTATTCAATTGCAAATCGATAACTTCGGTCGTTCGGCTTCTGCTCATAGTTATTTCCAGCCGAATATTTTATATCAACAGTTTGAGAGAGTCAAACTCGATCGCTATTTAATTGATCGCATTGACAAAGATGCTGAAAGTTGGGAAATCTGTCGCATGATGGTCAGAGATTTAAATAACTATGGCATGGAAACTATTGCCGTAGGCGTTGAAACCACCGAACAACTAGAGCAAATTAACCACATTAACTGCCAATATGCTCAGGGCAATATGTTTTGCCAACCTCTAGCATTTTTAGAAGTAGAAGAGTTGCTGAAAAACCAAAAAATTGTCAGTTTACACCTGGAGCAAAATTAGTTA
>JBHJNX010000187.1:0-28565 GCA_050330335.1 Pleurocapsa sp.
GAAATTCTAACTCAGCTGCTGCGATCGGTCATGGTAACTTCATCCGTCAAGATGCTACTCAAGTTAACAATCAAACTCAAGTAGATGTCGGTGGTTATCTTCCTTACGGCTACTAAAACCGACCTCGAACTTTAATCAATCACTTTAGGGGGCTGAAACTGCCCCTATATTTTTGTCTGGGTATGGGCGATCGCTGGTTCTGAATTCTTAACCGCATCCCGAACGACCCTCACAGCTTCTAGATGTAGCGATCGCCCTTTTGCCATCTTTTTATAATTTCACCAATTCAAAAATACGAAAATCTGAAAATTTGAAAACTTGAAAATATACCAAGGCGAAAAGATGAAAAGGCGTAAATCTTGATTTATCCTTGAGAAAATTAAAAGCGATGCCAACGGACAACGCTTCGCGATCGCCTTAATTCCCCTTCTCTCTACCAAAAATCAATACTTTCAGCCCAGTTCCGTTTCGTAGCAGTTCCGTTTCCCCTGCCCCTATAGAAGCAGAAAAAAATTATAAAATTCAAAATTATCAATTTAAAATTAAGATGGGAGCGTGCGCGCCCACTGATTGAAAACCACTAAATTTTAGTGGAGGCTTGTACTCCAGTTAATTAACCCATCGTTCCATTACCCATAGTTTTCTCGCACTATCTTTCTTTGCTATTCTTATTTTCCCCGTCACCTTCTTCGGCTATCAATACTATAAATTTATCAATGGTTGAAAGAGAAAAAAGTTCTGAAGAAATTTTTTTATTTAGAGAGGCAAATATTGATAGCTTTAGATGGAACAGAATATTTTTCATCTAAAAAAATTAATTGCCCTCATTGTAACTGTCGGAATCACCGAAACGGAAGCAAAACTTATTTTCATGGTTGCGTTATTCCTGCAATAGTTTCACCTAATATGAAACAGGTAATTCCTCTCGAACCAGAGTTTATTAAAAAACAAGATGGCTATGACAAAGAAGATTGTGAAAATGCTGCTGTAAAGCGAACCTATCTCAGTGGCACTCTAACTATCTTTGATGCCGACGGTCTGATTATTCCCACCCACATAGACCGCTATGACACGATTACTTTACAGCCAGGAAGCGATCTTGCTTATGCGCGGTTGATTGCTGCTAGTCCACAGGAAGTATTGAGATTGTTGGGGGATATGGATGCGAGTGGGAATTTAGTAGTTAGGACTATAACAGTGAGTAGCAATTAACTTTAATAGAATAAGATTGTAGATAAAGAAAATATGTCACTCAACGAGCATTAAATTAATATTCTTAAAGCTATAAATCAAGGAATAACTAGTGAGAAAGAAATAGCTAATACTTTGCAAATAGACAAACATTCGGTTAGATATTATCCTGACTGCCTGACCAAAATATCTGAAAGCTAGATACTTTTGTCAGGCAGTCAGCTAAAAAGCTACATTATACTTGCGTCCTAAAATTAGACAAACTTATGGCAAAAGGCGATCTTATTTACGTCTATCGGAATCTTTTTCAATTAGATGGATTGTATAAACATTACGGTATAGATTGTGGCGATGGCACGGTAATTCATTATCGCAAACCAAGTGAAATTATCGAACGAACTTCGATAGAAACTTTTAGCAGGGGTAATCCAGTATATATTATGGAGGAGCTTCAAGGGTTTTGTTTTGTCGATGATGTAGTAGTAGCTAGAGCCGAAAGCAGACTGGGAGAAAATAACTATAACTTGTTGTTTAATAACTGTGAACACTTTGCTTGGTGGTGCAAGACTGGTATCAGTGATAGCAAACAAATTCGAGACTTTTTACCGATTATTACTAAACTCGATTCTTCCAAATTATACGAACCAATCAAACAAGCACTGCAAGGAAAAGATAAAAATAATTCTCAACAATTATTAGCCGAAGCATTATTAGATTTAAAATCGGTTTGGGATGTAGTTCAACCTCAATACAAACAGGCGATCGCTGAAGTGGAAACTTGGGATAAGGTAGCTAAACAAGCCTTAAAACAAAACCGTGAAGATTTAGCTCGCGCTGCTATTGCGAAAAAATTAAATTATAAACAGCAAGCAGAAAAACTAGAAAGCGAACTACATGATGTAGCTGAAATGACGGAAAATATTCTCCGCAACCAACGGGAATTGGGTTAATTGTTCATTGTTCGTCAAAACTTTGATAATTGCCTCCTAATGATTCGACAATAGAACGAGTATTGGCAACTAACATTTTGATATAGGTGTCGGCATCACTATCTGCTGCCCCCAAGGAATCGGAATATAATTCTTGTGGTGCTAATTTTACTCCTGCTTCTGCGGCTACCGTTTTCATTAGTTGAGGATTGATGGTAGTTTCGGCAAAAATAACAGGTATTTTCGTGTCTTTGATTTCATTAACCAGATTCCTTACGGTTTGCGCGCTTGGTTGTTCTTCGGTGCTGATACCGATTAACGTTCCTGCCATAGTTAAACCATAGGCATGAGTATAATATTGAAAAGCATCGTGAGTGGTAACTAGCTGGCGTTTATCTGGGGGGATCGTCTGGATTTGTTGAGTTATCCAAGTATCGAGACGTTTTAATTGAGCAATTAATTCTTCAGCATTAGCGGTAAATTCCCCTGCGTCTTCTGGAGATAATTCGCTCAGGCGATCGCGTATTGCTTCTACCATGGCGATCGCATTTTTTACATCTCCCCAAACATGAGGATCGGGTTCGGTTTGCCCCTGATATTCAAAGTCTAGGGGTTTGACTACTTCCCCTACCGCAAATTTTTGCGCGTTAATTCCTGCTGCGTTAATTATTCGGATCAATCCTGGTTCGAGATTGAAACCATTATACAGAATTAAATCTGCTGTTTCTAAAGCTACAGTATCTTTGGGAGTAGGTTCATAAACGTGAGGATCGCTACCTGGTTGGAGAATACCTTGATGTTCGATCTCATCTCTACCTATTTGAGTTGTCAAGTCAGCAATAATTGTACTAGTAGAAACCACCTTTGGGCGATCGCTTGACGCGGCATTATCCCCAGTTGGAAGATTACAGCTACTCAATCCCAATACAGTCAAGATTCCTAGCGTAATTAACTTTTTAAGTTTGTTATTGGTAGGGGCGATTCCGGAATCGCCCGTACAGTTATTAGTCATTAGTTTGCCTTGACATTTTTCTCATATTTCTTTCATAATGTGTATCATATTCTTCTCATATTTATCAATCATGATTAAATTATCCCCGTGAGGTGGAGGGGATATCTCAGAATAAGCACAGGAGTCAGTGATGAATGCGATCGCCGTTAATAATTTAGGAGTCTATTACCGTACTGTAGAGGCATTGCGGGATATTTCGGTAAATTTGTTACCAGGAAAAGTCACTGGAGTATTTGGCCCTAATGGTGCGGGAAAAAGTACTTTAGTTAAAGCTATGTTGGGTTTGATTCCCAGTCAGGCGGGGACGGTATCTTATGATGGTCAACCACTGCAAAACTATTTAGATCGAGTAGCTTATGTCCCCCAGCGATCGCAAATTGACTGGACTTATCCGGTAACGGTATGGGATGTGGTGATGATGGGAAGGGTGAGGAAAACTGGTTGGTTTCGTCGCTTTTCTGGGGTGAGTCGTCGTCAGGCGATCGCCGCATTAGAAACAGTAGAGATGACCGAATTTAAAAATCGTCCTATTGGTCAACTTTCTGGAGGGCAACAACAACGGGTATTTTTAGCGCGATCGCTGGCACAAGAAGCGGAAGTTTTATTTTTTGACGAACCATTTGTTGGGGTAGATGTTAAAACCGAAAGTATTATTTTTAATATTTTTCATCAACTAGCAGATGCAGGAAAAATTGTGGTAGTGGTCAATCACGACTTGGGGGAATCAATTACTAATTTTGACGAACTAATTTTATTAAATAAAGAATTAATCGCCGCCGGAAAAAGACAACAAGTTCTGAAAGAAGAAAATCTCCATCGTGCCTATGGTGGTAAGGTAATGTTTTTCTCGGATAATTAACAAGACACGATAATTAGTTAGTCTTATTTTGAATTATCAATTATTCATTGTCAATTATTTGGCTTCCATCCAGTTGTTACCTGCATGAATATCTACAACTAAAGGAATACTTAACTTAACGGATGATTCCATAACTTCTTTAATTTTTGGTTGTAATTCTTCTAACTCTTCAGGGGGAATTTCCAAAACTAATTCATCATGTACTTGTAATAACAAACGTGCTTGATATTGCTGCAAAATATCGTGCAATTTTATCATAGCAACCTTAATAATATCGGCACTAGAACCTTGAATAGGAGAATTTGCCGCCGCTCTTAAGAGTTGGATGTCACTATAGCCGCAGTCGAGATTATCTAAATTGATCACTTCAGGTTCGCTACCCCGCAGTTTTTTAATACTATCACTAGTAAAATTAAAGTAACGTCTTCTGCCAAAAATAGTAGTAACATATCCTTGGGCGATCGCTTGTTTTTTTACTGTTTCTAAATAAGCAAAAACTTTGCTATAGCGTTGGCGGTATTTATCAATAAATTGTTTGCCAACTTCAGTTTTAAAACCAGATTCACGAGAAAATCTTTGCGCCCCCATACCATAGATAACTCCGAAGTTAATTATCTTACCCAAACGTCTTTCTTCGGAAGTAACAGATTGTTTTTCAAATAATAATTTAGCAGTTACACTGTGAACGTCTTCTCCCTGTCGATAGGCTTCTAAGAGTACTGGTTCTTGACTTAAATGGGTTAAAATTCTCAGTTCTATTTGAGAATAATCTGCTGCTACTAATAACCAACCTTCTTGTGGAATAAAAGCCTGACGTATTTGGCGAGAAAATTCAGTACGAATGGGAATATTTTGTAAGTTAGGATGGGAAGAAGATAAGCGTCCCGTGGCGACCACAGTTTGATTGAAATCTGTATGAACTCTTTGAGTTTGAGGTCGAATTAAAGCGGGTAGAGCATCAACGTAAGTAGATTTTAGTTTAGCTAGAGTTCGATATTCTAGTATATTATCGATAATTGGATGGTCGCCTTTGAGTTTTTCCAAGACAGCTTGATTGGTAGAATATCCGGTTTTAGTTTTGCGAGATTTTTTGCGGTCTAATGCTAATTTATCAAATAAAATTTCCCCTAACTGTTTGGGAGAACCTAAATTAAATTTTTCTTCGGCGTACTCATAAGTTTTTTGTTCGATTGCTTGTAAGTCTTGGTCTAATTTTAGAGAAAAGTTTTGCAAGTAACTGACATTCAAACTAATTCCAGTTTGTTCCATAGTTGCTAAAACTGGTTCTAGAGGCTGTTCGATTTCTAAAAGTAGTTTATACAGTTGGGGACTCTGTTGTAAATCGGCTTTTAACTTACCTACTAAATGATAAGTCGCACTGACATCTAGTCCACAATATTCAGCCACAATAGCAATATCTAAATCAGCAATAGTCTGTCCTTTTTTGAGTCCTAATTCTGTATAGCTTTTGGCAATAATTTTTAAGTCATAACGTTCTGATAAGTCTCCTAAATTATGAGGATTATTGGGATTGAGAACGTAACTGGCTAACATGGTATCGAATACCACTCCTTTGAGTTCGATTCCTTGATAGTGAAATACCAGGCGATCAAATTTGGCATTTTGCAAAGCTTTAGGATAGCGATCGCTTTCTAAAATCGGTTTTAAAGCTGATAATACTTGTTGTTTTTCTAGTTGTGTTCCTATTTTATGTGCGGTGGGAATGTAGGCGATATCTGTGGGTTTTTCTCCCCAACAACAACCAATTCCAACTAATTCTGCATCTTGGGTTTGTAAGGATGTGGTTTCTGTATCCCAAGCTACTGGCTTTTCTGGATCTGTATATTTTTCCAGGGTTTTAATTAGCTGTTTGAGTTTGGTTTTAGTATCGATAATTTGAGGATTGATTATCGAATTTGTTAGGACTTCAATAACTTCTTCTGGTTCGATACTATTGTCATGATCATCTAAGTTATCTGTAAATAAAGATAGTTGTCTATTATCGGATTGTTGTTGAGTAGAGTTAACAATTTGTTCTCGTCCCAATCTTTCTTGTAATTTATCTAGATTGGAGATAATTTGTTTTAATTGTAGTTGTTTGAGTAAGGGTAAAACTTCTTTTTGTTGAAATCCAATTAATTTGCATTCTTCTAAAGTAATATCTAAAGGAGTATCTAAATGTATCTGAGCTAAAAATTGAGAATGAAGAGCGTCTTCTTTCCCCGCTTCTAGTTTCTTCTTAGTCGCTCCTTTAATTTGATCAATGTTGTCATAAACTCCCGTTAAAGTTTGATATTCATTCAACAACTTAACCGCAGTTTTATCCCCAATGCCTAAAACCCCAGGAATGCAATCGGATTTATCCCCACATAAAGCTTTATAATCTACTATTTGTTCAGGGGTAATCTTCATTTTTTCAATTACCCCAGCGCGATCAAATTCTGTATAACTCTGAGGGGTTTTCTTAAAAGTTTGATTGTGCAAATACAGCACGCTAATCTGTTTCTCGTCGTCTACTAATTGAAATAAATCGCGATCGCCTGTAATAATTTTGACTCGATATCCTGCTTGACTTGCTTGCAGCGCGATCGTTCCTAAAACATCATCTGCTTCATATCCCGCTTGAGTAGCAATAGTTAAATTAAATGCGGTTAATAACTGCTGTAAATTGATCATATCGGGAATAAAATCCTGTGGCGTTTCACTGCGATCGGATTTATATTTTGCATCAGCTTGATGGCGAAAAGTAGGCTCTGCGAGATCGAAAGCAACAGCCATAAACTGCGGTTGTTCTGATTCTAAAACCTGCAACAGAGAATTGAGAAACCCAAAGCAAATACTAGTAGGAATACCCGTAGAAGTCATTAACGGGCCCCGACGAGAATTAGCCAAAGCATAATAAGCACGAAAAGCCAAAGAATGACCATCTACTAAGATTAGAAGTGGTGCAGTTGCAGACAAAGAATTGTTTGATGCCATTGACAAAATAATTGTTGATTTAGTGTGCTAAAAGTAAACAGAGATTAAGAGAAATATTGCAGTCAATAAACAACTGTAAACATTGGTAAAAGTTTTGATTTTTGCCTATAGTTGGTGTTATTCTGATTAACAGGTACAGAGAAGTACACCAAGCTTCTTTCCAGATCAGATTATAGCTTGTACCTCCCGCTAGTAATCTACACAATACCTCCTTTCAGAGACAGCAAGAAAAAGATGATATCTCGTTTATCTAATTGAAAGATAGTCCCTCAAAGAGATTATTGAGTAAGTGATGAACATCGGAGACATAATCACAGCCAGAATTGGTCAAGTGTGCGTCGAACGTAGTGATGGTAGTTGTGCAATGTATTGTTCACCAAAGTAAGAACTTCTTGGACGCTTTTAATTATTCAACTCAAAATACTTCATTGGGAATTCTTCATTTATACAGAAGGTATAGGAGAGGATTAAACTTCGAGCTAGTGATGTCGTTTTGTAAATCTTGAGTATAATTTTCATTTCAGACTAGCTCCTCTCCTCCCAATAAGTTTAAGCATTACAAACAATCCAATAATTTACATTACAGTCAAGAGATGCGATTGGTGGTGGAAGTGCCGCAATCGTTTTTTAGTGTTTAAAAAAATATTTCTAGATTACATAATTAAAATTAGTTTTTTTCAAGTTATTTCTCACTGGCAAAAATATAAGTAATAATTGAGGCGATCAAAATCAGAAGGCTCAATGCTGCGATCGCGATCAATTTTGAATTTATCAAGTCAAAAATATCTACTAAGTATGTCCGAGTTATCTATAGAAAATATTAATTCTGAGCCTTCGATAAACTCTCAACAGCTAAATTTATCCATAGTCGTACCCATATATAATGAAGTCGAAAGTATCGATACTTTAGTTCAAACTATTGCTGATGCTGTTAAAGAAAGCAAGCTAAATTACGAAATTATCTGTGTTGATGATGGTTCAAAAGATGGTTCTACACAAAAACTAGCGGAATTAGCCGCCATACGTAGCGATCTCAAAGCAGTAATTTTACGCCGCAATTACGGTCAAACTCCAGCCATGGCCGCCGGATTTCAATGCGCCCAAGGAGAGGTTATTGTCACCCTAGATGGTGATTTGCAGAACGATCCTGCCGATATTCCCATGTTGTTGGCTAAATTAAACGAAGGTTACGATTTAGTAAGTGGGTGGCGCAAAAAAAGACAAGATGCGGCATTGACCAGACTACTTCCTTCTAAAATAGCTAATTGGATTATTGGTAAGGTAACGGAAGTTAAGCTACATGATTATGGTTGTTCTCTCAAAGCTTATCGTGCCGAATTAGTAGCAGATATGAATCTTTACGGTGAATTACATCGTTTTTTACCTGCTCTAGCATACATTGAAGGAGCAAGAATTACAGAAGTACCAGTCCGCCATCATCCTCGTCGTTTCGGTCAGAGTAAGTATGGTTTAGGACGAACTATTAGGGTAATTATGGACTTGCTCACTGTATTTTTTATGAAAAAATTTCTGACTAGACCAATGCACGTTTTTGGTTTGGGTGGAGTAATTTCTCTAGCAATTGGTATAGGAATGGGTTTATATTTAACTATTCTCAAAATTGCTTTTAGCGAAAACATTGGTTCTCGTCCTTTATTAACTCTATCTGTTTTACTAGTTTTAACAGGAGTTCAATTATTTTGCTTTGGCTTGGTTGCTGAACTACTAATGCGTACCTATCACGAATCTCAAAAAAGACCGATATATCGTATTAGAGATATTATAGGTAAAAAGTAGTATTAGTCAGAAGTCAGAAGAAATATTACTTATTACTTATTACCCCATATCCCAAATTAATTTGACCAGGAGATAGATTGATAGTGGTAGTTGCACCCTGAGATTTTAACTTAACGGTTAATTCTCCTCGATCGCTCACGCCGATGACTTCACCAGAACAACCATTAAAAGCAATTTTTTGACCTAAAGTTAGTAAAATTTCTAAGTAACTATTAACCAGACATTCTATTCCAACTGTTCGATAATATTCATAGCCGTACAAAATACCATAAATAGCGATCGCGCTTAATGCCTCTAGAGAAAAAATATGTCTGTTGGTCGGAAATTTTTGATAGTAAGATTGTAAATTAATTGCCATTGGCGGTACGGTATTGAGCCAATTAATTCCTACACCAATAACAGCATGAGTTATCTGTTGTTGTCGGGTGCGAGTTTCAATTTTAATTCCTCCCAATTTATATCCATCTAAAATTAAATCGTTAGGCCATTTAAGTAATACTGGTAGAGAATAGTTTCTCAAGATAGTGGCAATTCCCCAAGCAGTAGACATAACCAAATGAGCATTATTGGATAAAGATATCTGGGGAGATATACCTACAGAGAGATATAATCCTCCTAGAGAAGATTGCCAAACTCTTCCCCACTGACCTTTTCCTGCGGTTTGCTCTAGGGCGATCACAGAAGTAGGAGTTAAATTACCGCCATCGATTAATTCCCATAATTGTGTGTTGCTAGAAGCAATAGTTTCAAAAACTTGTAGTGGAATTGATTGAATTACAGCCTCGGTAAAATTATCCTTCTGGGTTAATTCGTACCAGGTTTCTTGATATAACTGAAAATTAAATTGCATATAGCGATCGATCTGTCATTGTTGATTGATCATAATCTGCATACAATTGGTCGTCTAAGTCCACACCATACTGGCTTTTAAAATCTGCCAGCAAGAATTTTTGAAGAATTCAGACAACAAAAATAAAAAGTTATCCCCTCGCCCTACAAGCTTTATGGTATAACATTCTTAGAAAAGTAGTCCCAACAGCTTTCCGCCAAGGTAAGGTAACAGTGATGGTTGAACGAATCTCTCGAACCGAATCAATCGAAGTTCCCATGGCGATCGCCCGTGAAGTCAAACTGTTTGTCAATCTTCTACAAACTGGCGAGATAGGTTCTTTATCTGAATTGTTAACACTAGCAGGATTGAGCCAGCCGAATTTATTCGATCTAACCAATTTAGATGGCATTTGGGAGGCAGTTCTCAGATTGATTGAGCCAGCAACAACTAGGGCGTTGTTGTCCCAACAATGCCGCTTGATAAGTTTGGATGGCAGCAAAGCCGTTATCGTTATCAGTTCTGCAAAACTAGCCAAGCTACATCGAGCTAAGATTCCCAATATTGAAGCTGCTTTTGCGGCCGTAGGTTATAAAGTAGCAGTTAAATTGATAGCTGCCGATCTAACACCAGAGCCTTGTACCGTTACTCAACCGCAATCCAATCAGCTAACAGGAGATCAGCAACTCGCGTTATCTCGACTGAAATCCTTCAGTCAAAGTCAAGATAAGTTTTTCCGCCTCAATGGTTTTGCGGGTACGGGAAAATCATTTCTCATGTGTCACTACATTAAATGGTTGCAGTCGGAAGGCATTACTTTTGTAGCTGCCTGTCCTACCAACAAAGCTGCTAAAAGCTTGAGAATTTTAGCTTCCGAAGCTGCCTTAGATTTGGATGTCAAAACCGTTGCTCAACTGCTAGGACAACAGCCAGAACTCAACGAAGAGACGGGAAAAGAAGAATTTCTGATTAAAGGTGAAGCAGATTTAACTGGCTACAACATCGTCATCATTGACGAGTTTTCAATGGTAAACCGAGAAAACTTTAAAGAGATAGTTAATGCCGCCCGTTCCTCTCTTCTAACCAAAGTAGTGTTTGTGGGAGATGCCTCCCAACTACCACCAGTCAACGAAAAACAGCCAATTGTAGCTACTTCAGAGTTAATCGAAGAGGATGCCACCTTAACTGAAGTAGTCCGCTACGACGGGGAATTAGCTCGTGTGGCAGAGGAAATTAGGAGTAACCCTAAATATACTCGTGTAATTTATCCCTTTACCACTAGCAGGGACAAAACAATCCTTTGTGTTCCCCAATCCGAATGGTTAGAGAGAGCGATCGCCTACTTTGAATCGGAAGAATATCAAGCCAATCGAGATTACGTAAGATTTTTGGCATGGAGAAACAAAACTGTAGAGTTACTTAATAAATTTGTCCGCAGTAAACTATGGGGCGTGCCGTATAAAAGCCTGGGGCAACCCCAGGCTACAGGCACTTGTGAGGATGCACCCCCTTATGTCCCAGGCGATCGCCTTATTGCTAAGAAACCATTATTCCGACCCAGACCGGGAGGCGGTGGTAAGAACAAATGGCGTATTTTAATTAATAATTCTGAAGAGGCACAAATCACAGAAGCCGCTCAACTGTCAGAATTAGTATTTCAAAAGCAGGTTTATAGGTATTGGGAAGTAATGGTGCAACCCGAAATCGGTAGAGAGCAAAAGTTATTAATCCTTCATGAAGACAGCGAAAAACTCTACTCAGAACAGGTTAAGTATTTTGCTAGTAAAAAACAATGGTCTTACTACTTCGATTTGTCTCGGATGTTTGATGATGTCGGTTATGCTTATGCCCTAACTACTCATAAGGCACAGGGTAGCACCATCGATTATGTTTTCTTGGATGTTAATGATATGAGGGGCTGTAGCGATCGCGCCAAATTGCTATACACTGCTTTAACTCGTGCCAAACAGCAAGTTTTAATTCCTCAGTAAAATGCCGTCATCATTAGAACTAGAGTTTGAGAATCTCTGGCTTGAACTTTTTCCAGATATCGATCTAGAAACCGAGGCGCGGCTAATATGAAGTCCTGTTGAATAGTTATGTTGTATGAAGTCCGCTTGATTGCTTCCTATAAAATCTTCGCGTTTATCTTTGCGTCTTTGCGACTTTGCGTGAGATTTAAAATATTTGCTGTCCTCGTTTTTTAGGAACTGATTTAACGGACTCCATATAAGTCTTTAATTCTTGCGATTTGAGTACAAATGACGAATGACAAAAAACTAATAACTGATGAAAAATCAATAAATAAAATTTCAGACTATGTAGCACTAACGGAAATAATTGCTTGCTCGATAACTTCTTGTTGAGTACGATCGTAACCCCAACGTTTGAGAAAGTCTCCATATTCGCCTTGTCCCGTAGCAATTGTGGCTTGTAGTTTGTTTAATTCTACTGTAATTAAATCCAGATTAACTAATCGAATTAAATTAGCAGTTCTTTTGGTTACTCGTTCGGAATTTTGAGCCTGAATTTGATCGTGACCGCGACGATGAGTAACTGCCATTGCTGATGACATTGCCAAGTTTTTAACTAATAATTCACTGATAACTTCTGGAGCAGTTTTAAGTGCCTTAATTACCGCCACAGTAGGATTGTCGGCTAAGGTCATCTCGCTGGTTAAATAAGCTACAAAAAATCCTCTTGCACCGTTTTTAGTATTAACCAAAGAGGCGATCGCCTTCTCGATTTCTAGTTCGTTAACTTGGCGATTATTCATTTTTTCCATCAAGGATTGAGTAACAGCAATAGCTTCGGGAAAAGATAAAGATGGTGTAGTTTCTGAAGAATTATGCATATTAGCAACAAGTCGGTAATGGGTCAAGAAATTTGCATTTAAACTCCATTTTGAGTCTGAATGGCAGTAATTGCTACTGTATTAATAATGTCATCAACAGTACAGCCGCGACTGAGGTCGTTAACTGGTTTTTTCAAACCTTGTAGGATGGGCCCAATGGCGATCGCACCAGTTTCTCTTTGCACAGCTTTATAGGTATTGTTGCCCGTGTTTAAATCTGGAAAGATCAGCACCGAAGCCTGTCCTGCTACTTGAGAGTCGGGCATCTTTTGCGAACCAACGCTGAGATCTACTGCCGCATCATATTGAATTGGTCCTTCAATTTTTAAATCCGGTCTACGCTGTCGGGCGATCGCTGTTGCCCTGCGGACTTTTTCTACTTCTTCTCCTTGACCGGAATTACCAGAAGAATAAGATAATAGGGCAATTTTTGGTTCGATCCCAAAGGCAGTAGCTGTATCCCCTGAAACGATCGCAATTTCTGCCAATTCTTCGGCATTAGGATTGGGATTAATGGCACAATCACCGTAGACTAACACTCGATCTTCGAGGCACATAAAAAACACCGAAGAAACTAAAGAGTAACCTGGTTTAGTTTTAATTAACTGTAAAGCCGGTCTGAGTGTATGTTGGGTAGTATGAACCGATCCCGATACCATGCCACTGGCATCTCCGGAATAAACCATCATTGTGCCAAAGTAGGAAACATCCAGCAAATATTCGCGAGCCAGTTCTGGGGTTGCTCCTTTGTGCTTCCTCAATTGATAAAATTGTTCGGCGTAAGTTTCAAACTTATCTGCGGTAGCGGGATCGATAATTTGTAATTGATTAATATCTAAGGAAATACCATTTTGATTGATAATGTACTCAATTTTCTCTGGATTTCCCAACAGAGTGAGGTCTACAATCTCTCGATTGATCACAAAAGCCGCCGCTTGTAAAATTCTAATTTCTTCTCCTTCTGGCAAAACGATATGTTGTTTTTGAGATTTAGCTTGCTGCAATAGATTGTAGGTGAACATTTTCGGGGTAATTCCCTTGACTTTAATCGTCTTAATTTGTTCTTCTAATTGACTCAAATTGACATGGCGGTCGAATAAATCGATACTCAAAGTAATTCTTTCGCGATCGCTGGCAACTAGAGATGTATGAACCTGTTTGAGTAACTCGGAGGTTTCATAAGTATTATTGGGAACGCACAGAATCGGTAGAGGGTCGTACAGACCGTCGATCAGGGTTCTAATAGATGGTTCTGGTTGCAAGTCTCCTGAGAGTAAAATCCCCGATAAATGAGGATAGTTCACAGATTTGTTCGCTTGTAGCAAACCCAAGATCAAGTCACAGCGATCGCCTGGAGTAATTACCAAACAATCTTCTTTGAGTCTGGTAATGGCATTTTCTAAACGCATTGCACCGATCACGTAATCCAATACTAAGTTATTGAGTCGATTGTGTCCGTAGAGGACTTCTGCATCCAGTTGTTGGGCAATTTCTCTGACTCGCGGACTACTGAGTTTGACTTCATAGGGAATAACAGCCAGTAAATAATCTTGCTTGTTAAATTGATTTTTCAGAGCAATTGGTAATTGGGTTAACAATTCTCCATCGGCTTTATTAAAAACAATACCAATTACTTGACATTCCCTAGCCAAATAAGATTGAAGAGACATTTGCACTGGGGCGATCGCTTCTTCCGTACTCCGACAATCGGCGTTACCTAAAATTAGAATCGGACAGGCTAAATTTTTGGCAATTTCTGTATTGAGATCGAATTCAAAAGCCGATACCTGACCTAAATAGTCAGAACCTTCGCACAAGATAAAGTCATAGTTTTGCTCTAAGTTCTTATATTGGAAAATAATTTTGTCTAGTACTTCATCGTAATTATTCTGACTGATTAATTCTTGAACTTCTTCAACACACAAACCAAAAGCTGCTTCGTACGGTTGATTTAAACCAAAATAATTTAAAATCAAACTTATATCTTCATCTTGTCCACCAAAAGGCTGTTTTCTAATTACTGGTCGGAAAAAAGCTACTTTATTTGTCTTTCTGAGAATTAATTCCATAATTCCCAAAGAAATTAGAGCTTTACCACTTCCTGCTTCAGTGGTACTAATGTATAAAGAACTGGTCATTTCATTTACCATTTACCATTTATCGTTTCCTGTTCAATGTTCAATGTTTCCTGTCTTCTAGTAAAATAGCTCGACTTAATCAGTTACTCCTAGATCAGAATGAACATTTTTATATTCTTGGTAATCTATGTTTAACAAACCAGCTATAGTTCCCGTACCTCGATAGATGTAGAGTAAAGCATTGGCGATCGCGTGTTTACCCATAAGGATACCGGGTATTAGTTTAAAGATACCGATGGCAATTAAAGCCATTCCCTTGACAATTCGCAGTAATTGAATATGTAAGGCAGGATACAGTTCTTTTTCTAACAAACTGTGAGTTCCCCAAGTACGATAACCCCGACGTAAAATCCATTTTAAATTGGTACGCGAAGCAGGAATCCAGTCATAAACTATCGCTTCATCTGCCCAAATTATTTTATATCCCGCCCGATTTAAAGTTAAAAACAAATGAGAATCTTCACCGCCAGTAATTGCAAAGCGATCGTCAAACACAGGATTTAATTGTCGGATAATTGAACCTCGAATTAAAACATTGTTAGTAAAAGCTACGTGTCTTTTTTCTCCCGTTTGATAGCGGGGTAAGTCAAAAAACCCCCCTCTGATAATCCATTGAGGAACATTAGTTTCTTGAAAATGGGGTAAAACCGGCCCTGTGACTACGTCTGCATCATACTCTTGTTGAGTCAATAATAATGTTTCTAACCAAGCCGAATCTGGTACCTCATCATCATCGAGAATGGCAATAAAATCGGCATTGTTTGCAGCTAGACTCACTGATTTATTACGGGCATAAGTAATACCCCGTTGGGGTTCCACATCAGTTTTCAGCATCCAGCGAAAATCTGCCCCTATTTCCTGACAGATTTCAGCAGCTACTCCAGCAGTGTCATTATCTACAACTATAGTTTCAATTTGAGGAGTTTCGATTTTAGTAAAAGTTAGTCCATTGAGGGCTTGGAGCAAACGGTTTAATCCTTCTGGGCGTTTGTAAGTAATTATACAAATAGAAATTAACATAAGAAAAAATTACTTTGAATTGTAAAAATAATATCAATTGAAATTCGATTTGGACCGATTCTAGCTTAACTAAGCCATCGAGTTTATCTGATTTATCACTTTGAATTTTATATGATGCTAAAAACACCTAGCGCGATCGTGAAGATACCATCAAGAATTGCATAAAGTATTGTGTAATTTCGTAGAGATTGGTAAGGTATCCTTCAGCAGAAGCTCGATCTAAATGTTTTGGTGGTTAGTTAATTTTACCCATAATTTATAATATGAGTTTATTAGAAATTATTAATTTGGCCTTGTTATTAGGAGGAACAGTCTTAATTATCCCTTGTGTGGTCTTTTTTCTAGAGTCGGTAGCAGCTTTTTGGGCAAGAACATCAATACCAAAAAAACAACCCCTTTCCCGACCCAAAACCACCGTTTTAGTTCCCGCTCATAATGAAGCAGCACAAATTCAACCAGTACTAGAAACAGTTTTACAACAACTTACTCCTCGCGATCGCCTGGTGGTAATTGCCGATAACTGCCACGATAACACTGCCGAACTTGCCAGAGCCACGGGAGCAACTGTCATCGAACGAGAAAACTTGACCCACAGGGGTAAGGGTTACGCCCTCGATTATGGCATGAAATTTATTCAAGACGACCCCCCAGAAGTGGTAGTAATTTTAGATGGCGACTGTATTATTGCTCCCCATACCATCGAGCGGATTACTACCAAAGCGATCGCCACTGGTAGACCGGTACAATCTGCTTACTTGATGGAACAACCTGAAGACCCCAGCTTGAAAGATAATGTTTCCATGTTTGCCATTCAGGTGAAAAACTTGGTACGTCTGTTGGGTTTAAACCGCTTGGGGTTACACTGTCTATTAACTGGATCGGGCATGGCTTTTCCCTGGGAGATTATCAATCGAGTGTCTCTGGCTGGAAGCAAAACTACCGATGATATGCAGTTGACCGTAGATTTAGCTCTAACTGGCTGTACTCCTGTTTTCTGTCCCGAAGCGCGAGTGGTGGGTCGGTTGATGAAAGATCAAGATGCTGCCAGTCAGCGATCGCGTTGGGAACACGGACATTTAGAGATGATTTTAGTAGAAATTCCCCGATTACTTCAAGCATTTGTCAAAACTGGACGTTTATCACTCTTGGCACTAGCCTTAGATATTTTCATTCCCCCTCTATCTTTACTAGTAATGATTTGGTTGGCTGGTATGATGATGGCTGCAATTGCTGCGATCGCTGGATTGACAACTACTCCAGCTATTTTGATGACTGTAGCTGGCGGATTTCTCTTCACCGGAATATTGTTAGCTTGGTTTAAATTCGGACGCTCAAATCTACCTTTGCAAAATTTGTTCGCTCTCCCCATTTATATGCTAAGTAAAATTCCTATTTACTTAAATTTTGTAATCAAACCTCAAAGTCGCTGGTTAAAGACGGAAAGAGATATCTCAGAATAACTATGTTAGATCGAAGACAAATAGTAAGAATTAGAGCCAAAGAGTTAAGAATTTTAGATTTTTTGAGCTACTGTTCGCTTTTTCGGCTCAGAACCCTTACTTGGGCAACACTCATAGCAATACCATCAACTCTGGCATTTGATTTTATCAGTAGTGCTTCCTCTTTTAGCCTCACAGGGCAGCAGATTGCCATCCCCCAAGACCTAAAAAATATTAGACGGGATTCAGACTTCCCTTTTGCATCAGAATCAAGCACTGTCACTAATACAATAGCTTCTAACCTGACTGAAACTGAGTTGCAACAAGCTCGGAAACAGTTTGATTTTAAATCCTCTCCCAGTATTTCTGAACAAGTGATTATTGATGTCGCTACCCGACTTTCAGAGAAAGATTCTCAATTAGATCCTCAATGGCTGGTGGCAGAGCTAAAACAAGCAGATGCAGTCAAAAAAACACAAGCATTTCTTTCTAATCAGTATGGTTTAAACGTCAATAATTTAGTAGATGTCCTTACTTTTTATTACATAGCATCTTGGCAAGTGGTACATCACAAAATTGAAGACTCCCCTAATGAGGTAGTACAAGCGGTTCGTTCACAGTTAACTGGCACTTTATCTGCTATAGCTAGTGATATTCCTCAAGATGATTCATCTCGTCAAGAACTCGCGGAAACAATGATTTATGATGCGACACTAAACGCATCTGTTTACCAGTCTGCTCAAAGCTCTCGAAACCAAGCCACCCTAAACTCTATTTCTGAACAGGTTCATCAGACGATGTTGTCTCAAGGAATCGATATGCGTAAACTAGAATTAAGTTCAAAAGGTCTTAGTGAGGTTAACTCAGGTCAGTCAGCGACCCTATCTACCCCATTTTCAACTCCATCTACCCCAGAAACTGCTACTGTTCCCCCAACTAAGCCAAACTCTTCTCAAACTCGCTCCACCGCCACTGATAGTAAAATACATGGTGTATATCTCCAATGGGTATCAACTGGTACGACTATGTATACCCTTCATCGTATTCTCTTTACCAATGGTGATATCCTAGCAGATCTGAGTCTTGCTCCAGAGGATGTAGATATTGCAGCCAGCAAGGCGACTTCTCCTAAAAAATGGGGACGGTGGCGAATAGAAGGAGGAGAATATGTGATCCAGTGGCATGATGGTGAGAATCGGTGGGCCACGGATAGTGGGACATTCATGCCAGGAGTTCGAGCACCTAATGATCTTCGCCTTGAAGGAAAATTTCGCTCTATGTCTAGTATCAGTGTTCCAACACCAGGATTTGCTGCTCAAGTCACTAGTACTTGGAGTGATATCGAACTGAAGGGGGATGGTCGGTTTTCGAAACAGGGCGGTATGACTACTTCAGGACCTAATATAGGGGGGGGTACTGTACGTCCTCAAAGCCAAAGTGGGCGATATAGAATTGATGGTTACACAATCGAATTTACCTTTGATGATGGTCGGGTTGAACGAACTGGTTTCTTTATCTTGGGAAGTCGAGATATGAATCCGTCAGTAGATGAGGTTAAATCTTTTGCCATTGGAAATAATACCTTTACTCCAGTTCGAGATCGAGATCGCCGTAGATAGTTGCCTCTCAGAAAGAATTAAATTACCACACGGGCGATCGCTACAGCCGCGATCGCTTGTTTGTACCAATATTAGACTTAAATAGTAACCCAATAATTTTCGGAAAAAGTAGTAGATAGCAAGTAGCAAATAATATTTTACCCTTCTACCAATACATATCAACCACAAGGAAATTAATTGGAATGACTATAAAATCTATTGCTGATCGCTCATAGTTATTGCTCTTTCGTATTTTGCTGTTAATAGACGATCAATGTATTCTTCGGTGGAGTCAGTCATCGCTTCAGCTATTTTTTTGTTATATCCAGAACGAAAGGGAAATTTATGTAATACTTTTTTAATGGTATCTATTTCTACTTTAATACCGATAAAATCTATTACCTTAGCTAATTCTGAAAACGAACGATCGCTCTTAATTTTTTGATGACTCAGCAAAAAACAATTTTGAGGATACTTTTCTTTTTGCTCTAAATAATGCTCCAGCATTTGTCGGTAAAATTTGGCAAAATAAATCATTGTTTCGTTTATTGTTGCAGGATTGTTGGCAATTGCTTCAGAGTTTAATAATAAAGCAGAAGAAGTTAGACAATTTAATGGCTCGCGAAATAAAAATATAGTTTTGTGAGTGCTACAATCAACGATGTGATGAGTTTTAATTAAAATTATTGGTAAATTTAATCTTTTTACATCCTCCGATTTATTTGTTAGATTGACTTCTTGAGGATTTAAAATATACATATCGGGGAATATATCTTCTAAATCGTATTCTTTTTCTCCCAAAACAAAGCAAATATACTTAACGCCTCCTTTGGTTGCTTTGCGAATAATTTCTACTTGATTAATATCAATTCCTTTAGTTTCTAAAACAATAGCTGCCAAAACTAAGCGAATCCAACCGTTGCCTGATCTAGGAAATGAAGATAGAAATAAATAAGGCGTATGAAACAGTTGGGTGTTTTCTTTAATCCAATTTTGATGGCGATTGATTTCAATTAAACTCTCAATAAATGGTGAGGAAAATGGCATAATTTGAACACCCGTCATTATTTAAAAAGTTAATTAAATTTAATTTTGAAGAGATTTCAAGAAAATTTCTCTGATTAATAGACTACCATAACGAGTATCGTTAGGAGCTAATTGAGCAACATCAGGAGCTTCAATTGATAAGACAAAAGGAGAACTTAAGCCCAAAACATCAGCAGGAATAATTCCTCTGAACATCCAAGAACAATCAAATTGTTGTTTGACTTCTCCTTTAACTTCATAACTGCCATTAATTTTGACCTTCATCTCAGTCAGAAATTGTGGATTGGTAGCAGTAACTCCAAAAATTTTTACTTCCAAAGGAGCAGTAGTATTTATTTCGTTAATAATAATACTGCTAGTTTTTTTCATCCAACGAACTGGTAATCCCTCAAGAGTTTCGGCAGTGAACCAACCGCTTCCATAAAAATTTTCGTTCATTAAAATGGATTTTTCTGTGGCTATGTCGAGTTCAGAAGATGATTTTAAAGCTGATGCTGAGGTAAAATTAATATTTTCCATTAAAACAGCCAAACGTCTATTTTGCTTGTCTTCTGTATATTTATCTGCTTTGATTTCAAAAAAATTAATTCCTTCTTGTAACAGAATTGGTACGGTAAAAATATTGGGTATTTTAATATTTGAATTACCTACAGAACTTTCCCAGAGTAATTTATCTTTCTCAAACAACTGTAGGGATTGACCCAAAGAAATATTGCGGCAAGTAATTTTTAGCCGACCTCTCTGCTTAAAGTCGGAAATAATTGCTAATCTACCCCCAGGATGAAGTAGCCAACGATTAGGATGCAACAAGCCAATATCGGGATAAGGAGGTTCGAGGATATCAAATCCTTGAAGAATACAACATTTAACGTTTTGACCGTCAACTATATCTTGTTGTGGTTGAAGTATACCAGTTTTGACACTCAAAGGTTCAATTTGAGTTGGGGTATGGGAGGTAAATTTACTAACTGGTGCTATTTGCAATTTTTCCAACCAGCCACTTTGATCGAAAGCAGTGATTAAACTATGATAACTAGAATGACAAGAAAAATGATTGGCAATATATAGTGGTGCAGTTTTACTCAATAATTCTAGGCGATCGCGATGGTAATATAATTCAGCAATTTTTTCGGCTAAAGCTTCTGGAGTTTGGCAATTGGCAATTAAACCGGAAACTCCATCACAGATTGCTTCTGGTACGCCTCCTACTTTGTATCCGATCGCTGGTGTACCACAGGCGGCAGCTTCAATAAAGGTCTGACCGAAGGCTTCTTCTTGAGATGCACCGACAAACATATCGGCAGCACTATAATAACAGGCAAGTAGTGCTGAATTGTTAATATATCCCGTACTGCGGAGGTCTAATGAAGTTTCGATAGCGCGATCGTGACCGAAGCTAATTACTAATAAATTTCCCAGACTGGCTATTTCTAAAGCTTGCAGTAAATAGGTAAATCCCTTGCGCTTGTCTTCTAGAGATTGACTACCAGTGATAATGATAAATTTATCTTCTGGAAGTCCCAAAAGACGGCGGCATTCGAGTTTATCTTGCGGTTGAAATACTTCTATATCTAAACCGTAATAAATAGGATAAAACTGAGTCCGAATGGACTGGCTATCAGCCAAGCGATCGTGATTAGCTACCACATCTCTAGCCCAGTTAGTGATCCAATTGCTGTCTCCTAAAACTAATAAATTGTCTGTATTAGCTAGCAAGTCGTATTTTTGCTCGAAAGTAGAGGCAATCTGTTCAGGAGGAAGACTAGGATACTCATCACTAGTAGGACAATCGCGATCGCAGAGGGTTTGATATTGCTGACAGTTACCCGTATAAGCACAACGTCCGGTTAATAACCACTGGTCGTGCATGACAAAAACCGTGGGAAAATGGGCGGTTAATTTGGCTAAAATCTCTAAAGGATGCTTAAAGTTATGAAGATTGCCAATTACAAGCAAATCTGGGCTGATACTGGCAATAATTTGATATACTTCATCAACCTGACAGTTAACAGGAGTTAACGACCAGTCCATCGTTCCTGCTACGGGTATTACTTGATGCCCTGCCAGACTAAAGGCTCTCGCGATACGCTGGTGGGCAATTCCCGCTCCTCCCAATGAACCAGTATCATTAAGGAATACTACTCTAAGATTTTTTCGTCCCCAAGTAGATAGAGATGGTCGGTCTAAATCGATAACAGGAAGATTTAATCGTTGTTGCAAGGCATCTCTAGTTTGAGATAATTCTGGTTTGTATTGTTCGATAGTGTTGGTTTTTTGTGCCGGATGCATCCGATATTGAGCTATGGGGCAACCAATGACATGAATTTGAGCATTCTGAGCCGCAAATCTTACCCACAGTTCGTAATCCATACTGTAGTATAAAGTTTCGTCAATCGAGCCTCCAGCTTGTTGCCAAATAGCACGAGTAAACATCACTTCTGGTTGATAAAAGAATTTACCTTTTAACCAGCAGTTTTCTAAATCTAAAAGATCGTCCAGGGGTAATTGACCATTGGCACAAGAGGTTAAATGTTGCTCTACCTCAATGCCATCTTGGAATAATTGACAAACTCCAGCAACGAGATCTGCACCACTGGTATGAAAGGCTAGAGCTACAGCATATAAAGCTCCTGGGGCTAGTCGATCGTCGCTGTTAAGCCAGGTAAAAATTTCTCCAGTTGCCTGAGTGAATCCTTTATTTAGGGCATTGCTTTGTCCCCCATCTGGCTCGCTGACAATATAACTGAAATACTCTCGATATCTCTCTACTATTTGCATGGTATCATCCGTAGAGCCGCCATCAATGAGAATATATTCCAAGCTGGGATAATTTTGATTAATTACCGAGAGGATGGTTTCTTCAATAAATTCTCCCTGATTAAAAGAGGGGGTAACAATTGAGATTTTCGGCCAGGGACTGCTATCTGGTAAAGTAGGGGGATAAACCGTAGAATCTACCGAGTAATAGGGCCATGAAGGCTTAGTTTCGGTTGCAATTTCGGTTTTTGAGCTATCTTCTGACTCCGCCGCGATTTGTTCTAACTGTTTTCTTCTAATTAATGCCTCGCCCAAATTTTTATATACCGAAACATCAGCACCGGGATCGATTTTGATCGCTTGTTCATAAGCAGCGATCGCCCTGGGATAATCTCCATTGGCGATGAGGGCATCTCCTAAATGACCGTAAGCTTCAGCAAAATCTGGGTTTAAGGCAATGGCTTGTTCGTAAGCTGCGATCGCTTTTGACCATTCTCCGGTTTTGCCATAAGCTTCTCCTAAGTTGTAGTGGGACCAATAAAAATTGGGATTTAACTCAATTGCCGTTTCGTAAATAGCAATGGATTTTGACCATCTTTCCAGTCCATCTAAAGCTGTTCCTAAATTTTGATAAGACCAGAAAAATTCAGGATTAAGTTTAATTGCCTGACGATATGCCTCAATTGCTTGATGATATTGTTTTTGTTGGAGATAGGCATAGCCTAAATTGTTATATGACCAGGAAAAATCAGGATTGAATTTAATTGCCTGACGATATACCTTAATTGCTTCACCCCATCTCTCTTGTCGGTCGAGAATTTCTCCTAAATAATGATAAGCTTCGGGGTGTTCAGGTTCTAGAGCGATCGCTTGTTTGTAAAAATTAAAAGCTTGTTTATCGTTTTGCTGTTTGGCAGCTATTTGTCCCAAACGAAAATATGCCAGAGAATTATTAGTTTGATATTTTACTGCTTGAGCATAACAGGTTTGGGCTTCTGACTCTCTTTGTTTGTTATAAAAAATTTCCCCTAACAGTACATAGGCATCGGCATAGTCAGGTTTTAATTGAAGTGCCTGACGTAAACAAGAAAGTGCTGCTGATTGATTTCCCTGACTCAACAAAGCGCGACCCAATTGAAATTTGTCTTCAGCACTGACACCACTGGGATTGAGAGTTAAAGCTTTATATAAATAAGCTGTGGCTTTTTGTTGTTCACCTAATTGATCATATACTTTGGCCAAATTATGGTAAGTATGACTAAAATTGACATCTAATTCTAAAGCTTTTTGATAACAACTAATTGCCTTTTGCCATTGCTGCTTTTGGGCATATAAACTACCTAAATTATTCCAAGATTGGGCTGATTCTGGTTGCACCTCAATTAAAGAGGATTCCTGGGGATTGTCAACTAGAGAATTATTTCCAGTTATTTGAGATGCTGTAGATTCTGGAAGCGAATCAGACTTTTTTGGCGGTAAACTGGGGGGAAGTAGAGCAGGAGGTAATTGTTTCTCTGATTTTACTGCTTTTTTTTTCGAGTTAGCTAACAAATTACTGATAGGTTTATTAGCCAGCCGTGGTTGTGGTGCAACATTACTATTCTGTCGCGCTTTTTGTAAGGCAATTAGTTGACGGTAATAAACCACTGCTTCTTGCCATTGACCGATGGTTTCTAAAATTTCTACTAATTTGATATATCCCGGTTCACAATTAGGGTCGGCATTGACTCCATGAATGTAAAAAATACTCGCTTCTTGCAACTTACCTTGTTGGTATAGTTCATCAGCAAAACCTATATATTCGGCCGCCGTTAAAGTTTTTGGTTCTAAATTAATCGCCTGACAAAAACACCTTAAAGCTCTGTGACTATCTCCCAATTCTTCCCAGATTTTCGCCAAATTGCGATAAGCTCCCGCTAAATTGGGATTAACAGTAACTGCCTTTTCGTAATAGGCGATCGCCTGTTGCCATTCTGCTTGTTCGGCATGAAAACTACCTAAATTAGCGTAAACTTCCGCCAGATCGGGTTGAATTTCTAAAGCACGGGCATAGCAGCCTAAAGCTTCCGATTTGTTGCCCAAACGCTGCAATACATTGCCCCAAAGCTTGTAAGCTTCCGCTGTATGGGGAGCAGTTTGTAAAGCCCGCTTGCAAGCATCAATCGTTTGTTGCCAATTGCCTTCTTGAAAGTAAACCGATGCTTGTTTGACATATATGTTGGCTATTTCGCTATTGGGCTGAATTTCGACAGATTTGCTCATGGTTTGTCTGGTTAAAGCGGAACTAGATTTACTCAGAGAACTGTCTTGATTAGCTAAAGGGGTTGCTGCTGAGTTGGCCAATGTAACCTGAAGTTGAGAGCTATGCACGGGATAAGTGGGTGAAGGACGTTCGAGAGAGTTAGATTTCTGTTCTTGGAGGATTTTGAATTCAGAATCTCTGTTATTCATTTAAGTAGGCTGGTTCGACTGCTAGGCGGGACATAATCCTCTAAAATTTCATCACAATACTAATCAGTAATTTCTGATGTTTTACAAAATTGTAAAGATTTATTGTTATTTCGTTAAAATTATTTAGCTGTTCTGGATTCATTTATTCGGTAGTTAAATGTAATTAATGTTATAAGAAAGAACTAAAAAACTAGAATAAATGCAATTTGCCCAGCGTTTAACAACTATTGCTAATAACGTATTTGCTGATATGGACGGGGCTAAAGCTCTGGCTAGAGCTTCGGGAATCGAAATTATCGACCTGTCTTTAGGTTCTTCGGATCTACCTGCCGAACCAAGTGCGATCGCTGCCATTAAAGAGGCTTTAGATGATTCGAGCACTCACGGTTATTTATTATTTAATAATACTCAACGTTTCCGAAAAGCTGTGGCTAATTGGTATAGCTCAAAATTTGGCCTTGAAGTCGATCCCGAAACTGAAGTTTTACAATTAATTGGCTCGCAAGAAGGTACGGCTCATTTACCCCTGGCAATTCTCAACCCTGGTGATGTCGCTTTACTGCAAGACCCCGGCTATCCTTCCCATGCAGGAGGGGTATATTTAGCTGGAGGACAGATCTATCCCATGCCTCTGCTAGCCGAACATCAATTCTTACCAGTATTAGCAGATATTCCCACTTCTGTGTTAACTGCGGCAAAAATGATGGTGTTGAGTTATCCTCATAACCCGACTGCGGCGATCGCTCCTTTAGAGTTTTTTCAACAAGCAGTGGCTTTCTGTCGTCAGCACCAGCTGATTTTAGTCCATGATTTTCCCTATGTGGATTTGGTATTTACGGAGAGTAATTCTACAGCGATCGCCCCTTCAATTTTACAAGCCGACCCTGAAAAAGAGTTATCTGTAGAGTTTTTCACCATGTCCAAATCTTATAACATGGGAGGATTTCGTGTGGGTTATGCCATCGGCAACCCCAAAATTATCAAGGCTCTCAGACAAATTAAAGCCGTAATTGATTTCAATCAATATCAGGGCATTTTAAATGGTGCGATCGCTGCTCTGTCTGGCTCTCAAGATTCGGTGAATAAAACCGTAGCCAAGTTTCGGCAACGTCGAGATGTGTTTGTCGAAGCTTTGCGGAATATAGGCTGGCAGGTAACATCTCCTCCAGCAACAATGTATATCTGGGGAAAATTGCCCGAACCCTGGCAGGATAGATCTGTAGAATTTTGTACTCAATTAGTAGCCAAAACAGGAGTAGCTGCATCTCCAGGGGCGGGGTTTGGCAAATCTGGCGAAGGATACGTGCGTTTTGCTTTAGTTAGAGAACCAGAAATTTTGCAGTTAGCAGCCACTAAAATAGCAGAATTTCAAAAGTTCAGGATCAGGAATTGAAACATCATTCTTGATTAACATTTCAATCAACCCCAAATCATCAGACAAATTTGCTTTTGTACAATCACCTTATCTAATTGTAGCTGTAGTGAATTAATCTGTTCCTGCTGCTTCTGTAATGAGGTTTGATAGTCGGATACTTTCAGCGAGTGTTCATACTGCTTGGGGTAGATTGGGGAGGACGTTGCGTTGAGGTTTCCTCATCGCCTTGTCGTCCGTTTTGTTCTTGGGTAACTTCAGAGTTTGCCTGTAAATCGGTATTGCTGGCATTAACAAAAGCATAAACCCCAATGCCTAAAAGGAGGTATCCCAATAGTTTATAAGTTCTTTTCATCACAGTTCGCCAAGTTTGGTTATCTGTTAACTGTCAAGCGTCTATTGGGTGGGTTTTGGGTGCGATCTGAGTTCGGGTAGGGTGATCGCTCTTATCAGGAATGGTTAACTGGTTGTTGAGTGACATATAGCCACATTACAAGAAACAGAAGTAGTGTGATCGCCCCCTTGTCAATTCGATCTGTTCAAGGGAATTTCACCTCCTGTTTTTGTCGTGCGATCGCGCTGACGTTAGGGGCATGGTTCAAAACATCAGGTGGGAGGGTAACACTTTTACGCAAGAAGCTAAGGCACTTCTGCCATAGCTAGAAGGGATTCTAGCCTTTTAGCCTTTCTCAAAAGTGTTACCCTCGTTTGAACCATGCCGCATTGTTATATCGACTATTAGACTGATGAGCAGTTCCTATTGCATATGCCATTGCTCCTCCCGTCAGTGCAGTAAGACCTAAAATAATTTGTCTTCGACTCAGCATCTGTAAACCCTCAGTTTGAAACTTGGAGTGACACCCTACGGATTTTTGCAGCAATGAATGGGGATAACATTAACCAGACTAAGCCAATGGGCATTAAGCCACCTTGCAACAAATTATAGTCAGCAACGATTTGCTGCCATGAATAGCCTAAGACCAAGAACCCCAGACTAATCTCGAATATGACGGTTAGCAGCAGCCACAATATACCAATGCCAAATAATTGGGAAACGTGCGATGCATGAAGCCATCGGATAAATAACGTAGCGATCGTCAACACCAATACTGATCCAATCGCAAATGAAACTTGATGAGCAAGAGGATCACCCAGCAATGGCACTAGCCAAAAGATCCGAGCAGCACCATTTAAGCTCTCTGTAAAAATAAATATGAGCCAAATCACAATGCTTTTCAGGATGATTATGGTCATATGTCACGTCCTTACAACCCAAGTGTCCTCTAGCTATGAGAGTAAAACTAAAAACTGAGAAACTTGTGAGGAATTCTTGCGATTAGAATTCCGATCAGTTGGTTTCGGTCTAACGGTCGCAATCACCCGCCGCAGATAATTTCTAACTCTAACCGATAACTTTTCGACGGTCAGGTGCATTGGGGTTGTTATGCGGCGGTTTTACACTATGCCAACACTAAAATACTTTCTGATTCTCTATCTCCAAACTGACTTATCGTGTCAAAGTTAGCTCTCAAAATCTGAACAATCTTTGATGTTGGACTGTTGCCAATCCGAAGATAAACGAACTTGGGTGGATGACCATAAAGTAAACTGCGCTGATGGAAATCAGAGTCTTTGGAAACAATGACAAAATCATTCACCCTGGCGTATTCCCAAATAATGCCATCATCAGTATTTGTAAGCGCCAGGGTTTTGACATGCTCAGAATCAGGATATAGGTCGATAATCTCGTAAACAATCCGGTCTGAGAGGTTTTCATCTAAAAGCAGTTTCACAGCGATGCCACAAATAACTTTTTCTCACGATCGGCTGCAAAAGTAAGACAGGCTTTGATATCTTCTGAGGTAAGTTCAGAAAAATCTTCTAGAATTTCCGCTTCGGTCATCCCACCTGCTAGATATTCTAAGATGTCATACACAGTAATTCGCATTCCCCGAATACACGGCTTGCCACTACGTTTTCCAGGCTCGATTGTAATAATGTCTTGGTAGTTCATAACATAACAGTTGGTAAAAAGCTTCGCTCACATCCACTATATCCTCAATAACCAGGAGGTCGCTGGAATCTACCGATGACTTGATCGATTTCCGTAGCGATCGCCAACAACTCCATGTCTCGCCAACGCTTCCCGATTACCTGCACCCCAAGTGGTAAGACGCTTTGAGTTTGTCCAACTGGAATGACCACTACTGGATAGCCCGTAAGGTTAAATGGCACAACATAAGCACCCGATGCCATAGAATACGGCACATTGCTCTCGTCTACTCGAATGGCT
>JBHJNX010000188.1:0-5995 GCA_050330335.1 Pleurocapsa sp.
AGTCCTAAAGGGGAGATTACTCTGAGAGATAATGGTCATGGGACTACCTTCGAGGAAGACAATCTACCTCCTGCTTTGGCAGCTTGCTTGATATCGGGTATCCTCTGTAACGACTCCCAGTTAAAACAAAAGGGTGCAGATTGGTCAGTAGTAGGAGACCCCACAGAAGGAGCATTAATTACTGTGGCGGAAAAAGCAGGATTGAGTCAGGGAGGATTAACGGCTGTCCAACCTCGCTTAGATTCCATTCCCTTTGAGTCAGATTATCAGTATATGGCAACCCTTCATGACGGAAAATCCCGAACAATTTATGTCAAGGGTTCAGTGGAAGCATTACTCAGTCGATGTAATCAGATGCTGGATGATCAAGGAGTTGCGATCGCTCTTGATGCTGCCCAGATTAAACAGGAAGTTGAGGCTATGGCAGGGCAAGGGTTACGAGTCTTGTCCTTTGCCCAAAAAACAGCATCTCCCCATCAGCACTCTATCGACCATGAGGATATTGCTACGGATTTAGTGTTTCTCGGACTACAGGGGATGATCGATCCACCCCGTCCAGAAGCGATCGCCGCAGTTCATACCTGTCAGTCGGCGGGAATTCAGGTCAAGATGATTACAGGGGATCATATTGCCACGGCAAAAGCGATCGCCAAACGGATGGGAATTCAAACTAATGGGGATGTGATTGCCTTTGGGGGGAAAGAATTAACCCAAATGAATCAATCGGAAATGGAAAATGCTGCCGTTGAAGGAGCGGTTTTTGCCAGAGTTGCCCCAGCACAAAAGCTGCAATTAGTAGAAGCCCTACAAGCTCAGGGGAATATTGTCGCGATGACAGGAGATGGGGTGAACGATGCTCCAGCCCTCAAACAGGCAGATATTGGTATTGCCATGGGTCGAGGTGGTACAGAAGTAGCACGAGAATCTGCTGATATGCTCTTAACCGATGATAATTTTGCCTCCATTGAAGCTGCGGTAGAAGAAGGACGCACCGTTTATCAGAACCTCGGCAAAGCGATCGCCTTTTTACTCCCTGTCAATGGGGGTGAATCGATGACAATTTTGATTAGTGCTTTGCTGGCAAGGGATTTACCGATTTTATCTCTACAAATCCTCTGGCTGAATATGATCAACTCCATCACGATGACAGTTCCCCTAGCCTTTGAACCCAAATCTCCAGGGATGATGCAACGACCTCCCCGTAACCCCAATGAACCCTTACTAACTCCTAAACTACTCCGTCGTATTCTGGTGGTGTCGGTTTTCAATTGGATTTTAATTTTCGGACTGTTTGAGTGGGCAAAGTTCACCACGGGGGATATTGCAGTGGCTCGCACCATGGCAATTCAGGCTCTTGTCGCAGCACGGATAGTTTATTTGCTCAGTATTAGCCAATTAGGGAAAAATATTGTTGAATATCTGCGGGGTAGAACTAGGGCGATCGCTCATGCCCCAATTCTCCTCGTGGGAATTGCTACCGCCGTTATCTTGCAAGTGGTTTTCAGTCAGTTGGGTGTCATGAACACCCTCTTTGCTACTGCTCCTTTAACCTCGAATCAATGGTTAATTTGCTTGCTACCGATGTTACCGATGATTCCCACTGCACTTTGGGCTAATTGGCTCGATAATTAATTCTCCGAAGTTAAGCACTTATTAACAAGAACTTTTTGGGGCAGATGGTTGCCTCGATTTTTTTGTCTGGGTATCAGGGTGATCACTTTCAAAGGAAGCGTAGTTAAAACAGTTGGCAACATTTTTTACTATGGCAAAGTCTAAATAATTTGTAGTCTCAATCGCCTTAAGTAGGCTCTGGTTAAAAATTTTTTATTAATGTCATATATAAACAAAAAATTGTTCAAATTTTCTAAAAACCAGGGAAAACTGGGAATTGAATTAATTTGGCAAATATTTGCAGCTATTGTTCTTACTTCTTTATTTCTGAAAGCAATTATCGATGTAGATGTCAATTATGATTCTTGGTGGTATCATCTACCATTTTCGGCCAGAGTTGCAGGTATCGTTCCTCCAGAGTTGTTTTTAGGCGATGAAAGATGGTCTTTACCTCGATTTGCAGGATTTCCCCTCTTAGCACATAGTTTACAAGGCTTTTTGTGGTTGATTTCCGGACGGGTGCAAACAGCAAATTTAGTCTGTTATTTGAGTTTGATTGTTTATTTAATTATTCTTAAAACTAATTTTCAAATTCCCCTCTATCTATCGGCGATCGCTTTACTCAGTATTCCCTTAGTATTAACTCACACTACCACTTGTCTGGTAGATTTACCAGGAAATATCGGCTTTTCTGTGGTGTTGATGCTAACCCATAAATTGTTCGCACAAAAACAACTACCTACAAAAACAGAATTATTAATTGCCACTTTAGCAGCAGCAACGGCAGCTAACACTAAAACTCTGTTACAACCTTTAGTTTTCATCGTTCTGATAATTTTTTTAGGACGACTGAGTTGGCTTTACCAGCAATCGACTACTATCTCTATTAAAAATTTAGGAAAAACCCTCTCAGCAGTAATTTTAGCTTGCTTGCTGATCTTTGCTACACCGGTAAAAAATACTGTTGTTTATGGTAATCCTCTCTATCCAATTAAAATTGAAATAGCAGGTATAGTTCTCAATCATGAATTAGTTCCAGACGCTTACGCCGCAGGAAATCGCCGACAAAAATGGCTGCGATCGCTTTTAGAAATTCAGCCTGCACCTTGGTCAGCAGAACAGAGTAGTCAACAACCAAGGCGCGATCGTATGGGGGGGTTTTTTGGTGCTTACGTAATTTTCAACTTGCTCTTACTATTGAGTTTATCTCTATATGAATTACTGGCAAAAAATTGCCGCTCTGTAGCAGCAAGAACAGCTTTAGCGATTATTATGATCATCAGCATTATTGTCTCTGGCTCTCCTCAATCTCATGAATTGAGATATTTTATGTGTTGGATGATTTCTTTAGTATCTTTGAATTTGTCTCTGATTGCTCGTGGAATAAATTCTCGTGGCTGGCGATGGTTTCAACCCAAATACATGGGGATAGTTTATGCTACCTTCCTGACCATTGTTTTAACCAAAATCCATCATGGTTATCTCAAACCTTCTTTCCATACTTTAGACCAACAAATTACCAAAGGAGTCAAACAAGAATTTTTAAGTCAAATTCAACCCAATGAACAAGTTTGTTTGATTAGTAGGCACGTAGAAAATCCTCAAAAAGCTTCTGTTGCGTCTTTAAAATACGTTTTCCTTTATAGTTCTTATTTTCATCCTGAACTAGGCTATTCTTATTCTGTCCGCGCCGCATTCGATCCCGAAAACTGTGGCGATCGCAAAATTATTCAGTAGCTGCACCCTTGTTTTGGAATAAACTCCAGCTATATTCTTTTGTCAAGTCTTTGCAATATTAATAATTAATTCTACTTTTTGACAAAAAAGGTTAGAAAATTAAGAGTAGTTTAAATTAGATTTGGTTAGTAGCCATAATGTCCAAATGTGCGATCGCTCTGGGAAGTAATTTAGGCAATTCCCTAGATATCTTAGAAAATTCCCTAACGGTACTTGCTAATATTCCAGGTATTGAAATAAAAAATACTTCTTCTTGGTATCAAACCAAACCTGTAGGTAATATCGCTCCCCAATCAGATTATCTTAATGGCTGCGCCCTATTAGAAGTAGCGCAAAAGCCCAGAGAATTATTGACTATTTTACAGGACACTGAAGTTCAGTTTGGCAGAGTCAGGAGAGAAAAATATTCAGCCAGAACTTTAGATTTAGACTTGTTGTTATACGACGATTTAATTTTAGATAGTCTTAAATTAACTATTCCTCATCCCAGAATGCCCGAACGAGCCTTTGTTTTAGTACCTCTAGCTGAAATTGCACCCAATTGGATCGAACCAGTTTCGGGAGTTGCGATCGCCAAATTACTCAGATTGGTAGATACTTCCGGGGTAAAACCTTATCTTGTTGCTTAATGACTGCTTTGTTCATAAGTATTTGAATTGCAATCCCCTTGCCGATGATAAGTTAAGAAATATATAGCAAAATAAATACAGGTAATTTGATGTCTTTAGGAACTATCAAAAAGTTACACCAGCAATTAATTAACAAAGAACGTTCTGCGGTAGAAATTGCCCAAGAAAGCTTACAACGTATCGAAAATATCGAACCCAAAGTACGGGCGTTTATCTCCATTACCCCAGATTTAGCTTTGGCTGCGGCTGAGAAAGTAGACGCTAAAATTGCTGCGGGAGAATCTATCGGTATCCTGGAAGGAATTCCCCTGGGAATTAAGGATAATATGTGTACCAAAGGCACTAAAACTACTTGCGCTTCTCAAATTTTAGCTAATTTTGTTCCCCCTTATGAATCTACCGTTACTCAAAAGCTAAAAGATGCCGGTGTAGTAGTGGTCGGTAAAACCAACCTAGATGAATTTGCTATGGGGGGTTCGACAGAAAACTCTAGTTTTCAAATGACAGCCAATCCTTGGGATTTAGAACGAGTTCCAGGTGGTTCTTCTGGAGGTTCGGCGGCGGCAGTAGCGGCAGGAGAATGTGTAATATCTCTCGGTTCGGACACGGGAGGATCGATCCGTCAACCAGCTTCTCTCTGTGGAGTAGTAGGCATGAAACCTACTTATGGTTTAGTGTCTCGTTTTGGTTTGGTAGCTTTTGGTTCCTCTTTAGATCAAATCGGCCCTTTTGCCAAAAATGTAGAAGATGCAGCAATTTTATTGAGAGAGATTGCAGGACACGACCCTAATGATGCTACCAGCCTCAAAGTAGAAATTCCTGATTATACGCAATATCTGCAACCCGAACTTAAAAAAGGATTAAAAGTAGGGATTATTCGAGAAACTTTTGGTGAAGGATTAGATGCAACTGTAGCTAAATCAGTTCAAAAGGCGATCGCTCTGTTAGAAGAATTAGGCGCAGAAGTAAAAGAAATTTCCTGTCCTCGTTTTAGCTATGGCGTACCAGCATATTACATTATTGCGCCTTCAGAAGCTTCAGCCAATTTAGCGCGTTATGATGCGGTTAAATATGGTTTGCGACAAGAATCGGATAATTTATTGCAAATGTATACTAATACCCGCGCTGCTGGTTTTGGCAAGGAAGTCAAACGGCGTATCATGTTAGGTACATATGCTCTATCGGCAGGTTATTACGATGCTTATTATCTTAAAGCGCAAAAAGTCCGTACCCTGATCAAACAAGATTTTGATCGCGCTTTTGAAGAGGTAGATGTTTTGATTTGTCCTACTTCTCCCACTACGGCATTTAAAATTGGAGATAAAACCGCCGATCCTTTAAGTATGTACCTGTTGGATTTAATGACTATTCCCGTAAATTTAGCTGGTTTGCCTGGAATTAGTATCCCCTGTGGTTTTGATGATGGTGGCTTGCCTATTGGAATGCAGTTAATCGGTAATGTCTTGCGCGAAGATCTATTGTTCCATACCGCTTATGCCTACGAACAAGCTACAGAATGGCATAAACAAACACCAAAACTATAAAAGGTAAAAGGTAAAAGGTAAATTAACAATGTAATAGTTGTATTTACTTTTGCCTTCTGCCCATCACACCTTCTGCTTCCTCCTTGTTACTTAAATCTCATCGGGAATCACCCATTTAGGGGGTTCCGATAGCTTTTTCATTCTGGCGATTTCTGCCATTTCCAACATTTTGTCTAGAGAAGTATTATTGATAAATTCAGAAGCTTCTTGTTGATATTCTTTATTTGGACAGCGATCGCCTAGTATACAGCCGTCAACACATTCTACGGCACAATTTACATGATCGGGATTCATTTTTGCTATATGGTGACTTCCTTCCAACGCTAATTAAAAACTCCGCTTACGCTTCGTTTTTAACCCACATTCGGTAGCCCCACAGATGAAGTGCATCTGAAATCGTTCAAAAAGCGGGATTTAATCTTGAAGAAAAAAGTTAATCTCATAAATGGGATTTAAGTTAGGGTATTATTTACG
>JBHJNX010000189.1:0-10309 GCA_050330335.1 Pleurocapsa sp.
ATTACGGGTGGTAGAGACTGGAATTTAGTGACAATTTTGGGCTTTATTGCCGTTATTTTAGCCACTGTGAATGTTGTTGGTGGTTTTTTAGTCACTGACAGAATGCTGCAAATGTTTAAGAAAAAAGAGGCATCATGAATACATATTTAAACACGGGCATCGAACTGGCTTATTTAGCGGCTGCTGCCCTATTTATTTTGGGATTAAAAAAACTCGGTTCTCCCGCTACAGCCCGTAAGGGTAACTTTTTCGCGGCAGTGGGGATGTTAATTGCCATTATTGCCACTTTATTAAACCAATCTGTACTCAATTATGAGTGGATATTAGTAGGCATTATTGCTGGTTCTTTAATCGGGGCGATCGCAGCACAAAAAGTAGCCATGACGGATATGCCCCAAATGGTAGGTATTTTTAACGGCGTGGGCGGTGCAGCTTCAGCTTTAGTAGCTGTGGGTGAATTCTGGCGTTTACTCAGCACTACTGGTACTGTGCCTCTAGATGCTACTTTTATCGCTATTTTAGGGGTGTTAATCGGTGGCGTTACCCTTACAGGTAGTATTCTGGCTTTTGCCAAGCTTCAAGGCTTAGTTTCTGGCTCTCCCGTTACTTTTCCTTTGCAACAGCCTTTTAATGCCTTGCTATTGGCTAGCTTTTTAGCTGGTAGCGTTTATCTGTTAATTCATCCCGAAAACCCCGCAGTTTTTCTAACTATAACCGCTATATCTTTAGTTTTTGGAGTTTTGTTCGTCCTTCCTATCGGTGGTGGGGATATGCCCGTAGTAGTTTCTTTGTTAAACTCATTTTCGGGTTTGGCTGCTAGTGCAGTGGGCTTTATTCTCTACAACAATATGCTCATCGTTGCAGGGGCATTAGTAGGGGCATCGGGGTTAATTCTCACCCAAATTATGTGTAAGGCAATGAATCGCTCTTTAACTAGCGTGCTATTCGGTGCTTTTGGTGGGGATAGCGTCGCCGTTAGTGGTGGTGCAGGTGGTGCAGAAATCGATAAAACCTATCGTTCCATCGACAGTGAGGAAGGAGCAATGATGCTCGGTTACGCTCGTTCAGTAGTAATCGTTCCTGGTTACGGTATGGCAGTAGCTCAGGCACAACATGGTGTCAGAGAATTAGCCTCACAGCTAGAAAAAATGGGAGTTGATGTTAAATACGCCATCCATCCAGTAGCAGGTAGAATGCCAGGACACATGAACGTACTACTAGCAGAAGCAAACGTTCCCTACGATCGCCTGTACGATATGGATGATATTAACACCGAATTTGATCGCATTGATGTTGCTTTAGTTATTGGTGCAAACGATGTAGTCAACCCCGCAGCCCGTAACGACAATCATAGCCCAATCTATGGAATGCCCATCATCGATGTAGATAAGGCAAACCACGCCATTGTGATTAAGCGCAGCATGAATACTGGTTTTGCAGGAGTAGATAACGAATTATTTTACAAAGATAAAACCACCATGTTATTTGGTAGCGCACAGGATGTGGTTTCCCAATTGGTAGCGGAGGTTAAGCAATTATAAATGTTGTAGAGGCAATTCGCGAATTGCCCCTACTAGTTGTCTAGTGATAGTTTCTAAGGGTACTCGATAAAAATACTGTTTTTGAAATTGTTCTTCTTCTAAAGTATCGATAAATTGCTGAATGGATTTATTGATGTTAGATAACAATTTACTTTCTTCCCAGGTAAAGAGGTATTGACGATCGCCGTAGTGTTGGTGGACAAAACCAATTTTTGCCAGGGCTTCTAATCCTGAAGACAAAGTGCGCTCGCTTAAGTTGAGTTTGCTTTGTAATTGAGATGGGGTGACTGGTTTTTGAGTGCGACTGAGATATTTAGCCAAACCGATGAGTTGCTGCCAAATTGTCTGGGGGTCGAGTGCTGGTGGTGCTGGATATGCCAATACTAGTTTCTGACTATGGGCGATCGCAACTCGGTATTGCTGTTGAATTTCCGTCCAAGTTAGGGGACATTGACCCATAATCTTTAGTCCAGCCAGGGGGATTTCTAGGTCATCTAATATTTCAGGGCGATGGCGGCGGTCGATAATTAGGTTGTCTTGGGGAATAGCAGTTGTTAGAGATAAATTTTCTGTAGCTTTTCGCAGGTCAATTAATCTGAGTTCGTAGCGTTTTTGATAGGTGTTATAATCTAATTCGGCGATCGCCTCACAAATGGTTTGGGGGATTTCATCTTTATAATGTCCCCACCACAAGCCGGGAAATCCGGAGTTACTCGAATCATCCCAAATTTTAAAAGTGGTTTTGATATATTGAATTTTACGACCGCTAGCATCTTGAATATTTTGATGCCAGACATTGGTAAAGCGACAGTTTTTAATTAATAATTTGGGGACAGGGTTGCCCATGCCACAGGGTTCGAGCAATTTGAGTTCGTAAAATAAATCTTTGCCCAAATCTGCTACGGTTACTACTAAATCCGCTTGTAACCTGGGCATCATGGTAGCAAGATTGCTTTGCTGGCGCAGTTGTTGGTTAATTCCTTCTCGAAATAGATCGAGATTTTCTAACGGTAAACTTAAACCTGCGGCAAAAGGATGACCGCCAAAACGATGCAATAAATGTGCCTGGGACTTGACTAACTGATATAAATCGATGGAATTGAGCGATCGCGCCGACCCTCGAACTATGTTATCCTTGTCCCTACTTAACAAAATCGTTGGACGACCATATTCTTGGGCAATTTGTCCTGCCACCAAACCCAAAACACCACCCTGCCATTGGAAGTCTTCTAAGACAATTACCGCAGTAGTGGATAAATCTAATCTTGGTAATTTTTGCTGAACTTGCTTTATCGTATCGTTTTGCAGGGATTTACGGCGAGTATTGGCTAATTCAGCTTCTTCGGCTAATTCCCGACATCTAGCAGCATCACGGCTGGTGAGTAACTCCACACAAAAACTAGCATCACCGTGAATACGACTGACAGCATTAATTCTCGGTCCCAAACCAAAAGAAATATCAGTAGGGCGATCGCCAGTACGGCGACATAATTCCAATAAACGGGATACTCCAGGACGATTGGCAGTCATAGGGTTGACTTGTTTTTGTAACTGTCTGATACCCATTTGTGCCAGATAGCGGCAGTCTCCTTTTAACTCTACTAAATCTGCAATCAAACCAATAGCCACTAAATCTAATAAATGTTCCAAAGGCTGTTGAGGAAGATCGGGTAAAGTTTGATACAGTGCCTCTACGAGTTTATATGCCACTGCTACCCCAGAGAGATGATATAAGGGGTGAGTAGTCTCTAAATAGCGAGGATTGATAATTGCTAATACGTCAGGTCTGGTTTCTGGCAGGGTATGGTGATCGGTAACGATAATATCGATACCTAATTCCCTAGCACGGTCAATTTCTGCTAAATTAGTGCTGCCCGTATCGCAAGTGACGATCAGCTTTGTTCCCGATGCTGCTAATCCTTCGATACCCGAATTATTTAAACCATGAGATTCCGTAAGACGATTGGGAATATAATAATCTAATTGTAAATATTGAGGAAAAAACTGTCCCAAACCATCCCAAAGGACGCTGGTAGCAGTAATCCCATCGGCATCAAAATCACCCCAAATAGTAATTTTTTCTTTCTTAGTAATGGCTGTTTGCAGTCTGGCGATCGCTAAATCCATTTCTTCGCCAAAGGCAAAAGGAGTAGTAGGAGAATATAAATCTGGATTGATAAAACCAGTTAATTGGGCAACACTTCTAATTCCCCTTTGCCACAGTAATTGCGCCCCATACCGAACTTCTAAGTTGAAAGTATAGGGTCTAACTGCCTCCACAAACCATTGAGGAACATCAAGACTCGGTACTAAATGCCATTGAGATTGCATAGCCTGGCGGGATATCACTGCATAAGTTTACTTAATCGGACATATATATAAATATACAAATTCAGTAGTCATACAAAGGAGGTAAGAACGATGTTGTTAATTATTACTTTAACTCTCACTGCGATCGCGTTTTTATTTAAAAGTTAAATTACACGAAGAAGTTGAATCTTTATCTGCTGGCTTGGTTGCTATTATCTGTTTGTTCCTCAGTTTGGTTTTTGCACCTTTGCTAATCAAATTATTATTAACTATTTTATTGCTCGTTCCTAGTAGAGTCCTCAAGTTAATCGACGAAAAAGCCAAATAAATAAGTACATATGGTATAACTTTTGACTCTTTACCATACTGCAAATTTAAAAAAATTCTTTCCTATTGCTTAACTACTGTATTGACAAAATCTAATTTCTAACTTAACGGTAAAAATATTTATAAGTTTTAATTACCATACCTGCCGAAACAGTCTGAGAAAATTGAGTAATTCTACCTTGATTGCCCAATCTAGAAGGACTGTTGTGTAGGTATTCAGAACCCAAGGTTAAAATAGTTACAATTATTAATGTAGAGCATAAATTAGTAATAAAAGTATTATCATGTTTAAGCTTCAACAGTTCTTGTATTAATTCATGCAACATTGATATTTAAAGATCTACAGAGTACCAAGCAGTGGATTGTATTTTTAAATATGCAACATCATAACTTAAAACGCGAGTCAATATTAGTCAAAATATATCCCAATTCTTAATAATAACTAAATAATTATTGAAACTAAAAAGATTGTCGAAGATTTAGAAATTATTTTGATAGATTTTAACTACTACACCAGCAGAAACAGTTTGAGAGAATTGAGCAATTCGAGCTTGTTTACCCAACCGAGAAGGACTAGTTTGAACCTCTGCCAAACTCAGACAAAAAGCCAGAGTAATAACTAAAGTCCAGCCTAAATTACGAACGAAGCTTTGATTTTGTTTTAGTTGCCACATTTCTTGAAGTATTTCGGACATTATTTTTACTCCTCATCTTTAGGTCATAATGTAAATTACGAGGATAATGAGGAAAATATGCAGTTTATTAAATAATTTTTAAAAATACTAGATAATATACTTTACAGCGATCAGGATAGATAATACCCCAAGTAGTCTTGATAGTAGTACCTATTTTTAGTTTTGTAATCTTGAATTAATATCAAATTGCTCAATGTTCGCTACCAATAAATTAAGAGCGGACAATTATTCTGAGGCGAGTAACTCAAAATAATATCCCCTTTCAGGAGTAGCTTTAACTTTAACTAAAGCCGATTTAATAATGCGATCGCCTGGGCATAATTTTTTGCTTGAAAAGCCTCAATTTCTTGATTGATTTCTGTAAAGGTTTCGAGGTTTTTTAGTTCTAATTTATAAGCCTCTGGTTTTTCTGTTTCTCTCCTCAACTTGGCTTTGGCTTTATTCATGGTAATTTGTGCTGTTTCTACGCGATCGCTCAACTGAGGTAAGATTTTTTCTAGGGCGATCGCTTTTGCCATTGCTAATCGGGCTGCTTCTTCATTACCTTTTTGATAGGCTAGTTGTGCTTGTTTTTCGGTGTGATGAAATTGTTCTAGTTTGTTATTGTATTGTTGTTGCACTGAGTCGTAGGTAGCAACTACTTTAGCTACGGCAGTTGATAGCTTTACTAAGGATTCTTCCATCGATTTTAGGGATTCTTGTGCTACTTTTTCAGTCACTTTTCCCCCTGCTTCTACAGGTAAACCCCAAAGATTTTTCCCAATAGCCACAGATGTTCTACTAGCCGTTTCTCCTAATAACCATTAATACAGCAAATCACAATAATGATCCTGACTTTAAACCAAGGTGCGATCGCGTCAATTTTTATAATTTTAAATACCTTGATCAACGGGTACAGCAGGACGTTTAACCAGCATTTTATTTCCAATAAAGGTATCAGGGCAATTGACAAATTGCCCCTATGTTTTTACTGTTTCAAGGCCGCTTCAGTTTTAGCGCGATCAATTTTTAAAAATAATACGCCCAAAGGAGGCAAACAGAGGTCGAGAGAATAGGGTAGATTGTGGAAAGACCAGTCATCAGTCCATTTTCCTCCTAAATTTCCCATATTACTGCCGCCATACTCGCGAGCATCGCTGTTGAATATTTCGCTATAAAAACCCTTTTCGGGAACCCCTATACGGTAATGGCTGTGGGGTTGGGGAGTAAAATTACATACAGTAATGATAAACTCATTGGGATTTTTATCGCGACGGATGAAGGATACAACACTGTGACGGTTATCGCTACAGTCAATCCATTCAAAACCCTGTTCTTCAAAATCCCTAGTATAGAGTGCGGGTTGAGATTTATATATTTGATTTAACTCAGCAAAAAACTGTTTTAAAGCCTTATGGGGATTGTATTCTAACAAGTTCCATTCTAAATCAGCCCACACATTCCATTCACTCCATTGGGCAAATTCCATACTCATGAACATGGTCTTCTTGCCTGGGTGAGCGAACATATAGGCAAACAGACAGCGAACGTTAGCAAATTTTTGCCATTCATCTCCTGGCATTTTACCAATGATATTACTCTTGCCGTGAACTACCTCATCGTGAGAGAGAGCGAGCATATAGTTTTCGCTGTGGTGATACCACATACTAAAAGTAAGATTATTTTGATGGAACTGGCGGAACCAAGGATCCATATGAAAATAATCCAGCATATCGTGCATCCAACCCATATTCCATTTCAGGTTGAAGCCCAAACCTCCTGTATAAGTCGGCCAGGAAACCATAGGCCAGGCGGTAGATTCTTCGGCAATGGAAAGTACTCCAGGGAAATAACCAAATAACAGGCTGTTAACTTGACGCAGGAAATCAGCAGCTTCAATATTTTCCCTGCCGCCATACTGATTGGTAATCCATTCTCCGTCTTTACGACAGTAATCTAGATAAAGCATGGAGGCGACGGCATCTACTCGAATACCATCGATATGATATTTATCAAACCAAAAGAGAGCATTGGCAACTAGAAAATTCCGGACTTCGTTGCGACTGTAGTTAAAAACTAATGTTCCCCATTCTTTGTGTTCGCCCTTGCGGGGGTCGGCGTGTTCGTACAGATGAGTCCCATCAAAAAATGCCAAACCATGACCGTCTTTAGGAAAATGACCCGGAACCCAATCGACAATCACTCCAATATTATTTTTATGACATTGGTCAATAAAATACATCAAGTCTTCGGGATTGCCATGACGAGAAGTGGGAGCATAGTATCCCGTTACTTGATATCCCCAAGAACCATCAAAGGGGTGTTCGGCAATAGGTAATAATTCGATGTGGGTATAACCTAGTTCTTTAACGTAGGGAATTAATTTATCTGCCAATTCGTAGTAACTTAAAAATCTGGCTTCGGTTTTCCATTCCGATACAATAACTGGTTCAGATTCTCCAGAAAGTAGAGCAGTTTTTTCAGCAGCAGAAGCGTGTAACCAAGAGCCTAAATGAAGTTCGTAAACCGAAACAGGCTGAGTTAAAGGGTCGCTGTTACGGCGTTTTTCCAGCCATTCATCGTCGTGCCATTCATAGCGATTGAGATCGGCGACAATGGAAGCTGTCTTGGGTCTGACTTCTTGTTGAAAGCCATAGGGGTCAGATTTTTCATAAATATGACCTTCCCAGTTTTTAACTTCATATTTATACGCTGTTCCTACTGTCAGTTCAGGGATAAATAATTCCCATACTCCATTCCCTTTCTTGGCCATTTGATTTTTTCTGCCATCCCAGTAATTAAAATCTCCAATTACTGAGACATTACGAGCATTGGGAGCCCAAACAGCAAAATAAACCCCTGTAACTCCATTAACTGTGGTGGGGTGTGCGCCTAATTTTTCGTAGATACGGTGATGATTACCTTCAGCAAATAAATGAATATCTAGATCGCTCAATCCGGCAGAAGGAAAGGCATAGGGGTCATAAATGACCCTTTCTTTATCCCCTTCTTCGATCCGCAATTGATAGTTAGCCAGTTTCGTGGTTTGGATTGTGCAGACGAAAAAATGAGGATGATGCATCGATTGCATCGGATATTCAGTTCTGGCTTCGGGGCAAATGACCCATGCAGCAGTAGCATTGGGTAAATAAGCACGAACTACCCAACTTTTAACACTGCCATTTTGTTCTAGAGGATGACAGCCTAAAATTTCAAAGGGGTTATGGTGGAGATTATTAACGATTTGATTGACTTGTTCGGGAGCGAGAGTTGAAGACATTAAGTTACCAATATCTATGTATGTAATTGTGGAAGTTATGTAATTTGTGACTTTTAAAAAATGGCGGTGGGATTTTATCGGGGTTTGCAGGATTGAAAAGATTTAATAAGATAAGATAGTCGAAGACAGTCTCAGATTGAAGTATCCTTCTCGTAAGATATTTTCAAAAATACCCCCAACAGAAAAGCGCACCAGGAATTTATAAATACTTTAACTATTTTTAAGCAGTATATAAAATATTTATTAATTTAAAAGCAAAAATTGCTTAGAGAAGAGGAATGAAAGTTTTAAATAATTTTCTGATACGGAGCAAAAATATTAGATGTTGAATATCTGAGTTTAACTGAGGCGGAAATTTTCTTTGAGCTAAATCTGTTTGTAATTCAGCGTACTCCGAAGCAGTTAGAGGTTCTCCCGTCACTGGCGATCGCCCGTTTAAAATAATTTCAGTACGTAAAATTTCTTCTGGGGTATCTGTAGGTGGGGGTAAAGCTGCGCTAGAAGTAGCTTTGAAAATTGCCAAGCAATTAAGCATTAGGGTCAAAATAGTTAATCTGTATTTCACGACTGCTCTGTAGGCAAAAGGCGTTTTATTCTTCAGTGTTATCCTAACTTGATAAGTGACATACTCCCAACGCTAATGGTAAATGATCAATGTTTACTGATAACTGATTACTGACCCTAAGTAGTGTCAATCACGTATAATCAGTCTCAGTGCCAAACTAGCAAGAGAACTACCATAAAAAGTAAATGCGAATTTTATTTGTAGCAGCAGAAGCCACACCAATAGCCAAAGTAGGTGGATTGGGAGATGTAGTAGGCGCATTACCCAAAATATTGAGGAAACTAGGTCATGACGTTCGTATTTTTATGCCGTACTATGGTTTTCTCAACCAAAAAATAGAAATCCCTGGCGAGCCGATTTGGTGGGGATATGCCATGTTTAATGACTTTGCTGTTTATCAAACAGTCTTACCAGAAACCGATGTCCCCTTATATTTATTCGGTCATCCAGCCTTTGACCCCGATCGCATTTATGCTGGAGAAGATGAAGCCTGGCGGTTTACTTTTTTTAGCAATGGTGCAGCAGAATTTTGTTGGAATTATTGGAAACCAGAAGTAGTTCACTGTCATGACTGGCATACGGGAATGTTACCCGTTTGGTTGCATCAATCTCCTGATATCGCTACTGTGTTTACCATTCATAATTTGGCCTATCAAGGTCCTTGGCGTTGGTATTTAGACAAGATTACCTGGTGTCCCTGGTATATGCAGGGTCATAATACTCTGGCAGCCGCAGTACAGTTTGCCAACTATGTTACTACCGTTTCTCCTACTTATGCCCAGCAAATTCAAACTCCAGAATATGGGGAATCCCTAGAAGGTTTATTATCTTTTATTAGCGGCAAAACTAAAGGTATTCTTAACGGTATCGATACAGATAGTTATAATCCAGCTACAGATAAATATATTCCACAAAATTTTACAATAGATACTATTGAAGACCGCTTTGCCAACAAAACTGCCTTACAAAAAGAATTGGGGCTAAATGTGGATGATAATGTCTTTTTAATGGGAGTGGTTTCCCGTTTGGTAGATCAAAAAGGAATCGGTCTACTAATGCAAATTCTCGATCGCTTTATGGCTTATAGCAATTCTCAGCTAGTAGTTTTAGGTACGGGCGATCGCAGCATCGAAAGTCAACTGTGGCAGTTAGCAGCAGGTTTTTCAGGCAGAATTTCCGTACAATTGCTTTATAACGAAGCTCTGTCCCGAAGAATTTATAGTGGTTGTGATGTGTTCTTAATGCCTTCTAAGTTTGAACCCTGTGGTATCAGCCAGATGATCGCCATGCGTTATGGATGTATTCCCATCGTCAGACGTACAGGAGGCTTGGTAGACACGGTATTACATCACGATCCGATGAATAATAGTGGCACTGGTTATTGTTTTGATCGCTATGAACCTTTAGATTTATTTACCTGTATGGTTCGAGCTTCTGAAGGGTTTATCTACCGCGATCGCTGGCAGCAGTTACAAGTAAGAGCCATGAAGCAAAATTTTAGCTGGCTTAAATCAGCTTTAGAATATATTCAAATTTATAAAACAATAACGGGACAATCTACAGACCTAACAGTAGAAGAAAAAGAAAAATTAGTGGCATTAACTTAGAATTA
>JBHJNX010000190.1:0-44895 GCA_050330335.1 Pleurocapsa sp.
GCGATCGCTTTGATCAAGTAAAAGATAAAATTAAAATAGTTTATAGTGTTAGTTTTAATTCAAACTGCGATCGCGAATGGGCTAACATCAGTAAAAATATTTATAATTTTAATTAACCCTCAGATAATTGTTCGCGACCTTCTTTGATGACGACTAACATCTCATTAAACTGTTGTTCTAAATTGCTCAACACTCGATCTGCATATTGGTCTGCACCAGATTGAATTTCCCGACATTCAGCTTTGGCCAGTTCTCGCCACTGTTCGATTTCGGCTTTAGTTTCGGCTTCAGCGCGATCGCATTCGGCTTCAATTTTGAGTTTCATTTTGGCGGCTTCTAATTCTGCTTGACGGACGATCGCCTCTTCTTGGACAATAGCATCAGCTTGTTCTTGGGCAGATTCCACTAATTGACGAGCATAATTTTCTGCTTCAGTAATAATTTGTTGTCGGCGATTGACAATTTCGACAGCACTAGCTAATTCGACGGGTAAATGTTCTTTAATTTTATCTAGACAGTCTAGTAACAATCCTTGATCTAAAATAATTAATTCTGTTAGGGGAATATGAGTTCCATGGAGAATTAACTCTTCTAAAGCTTCTAATTCAGCTTGAATGTTAATTGATTGGCTATCTGCAATTACCGTTTCTGCATCTGAATGCTGGACTTGAGATTGGTAATTAGGAGAATAATTTGATTGCAACATTACCAAATATTTTTATTAAACACTCATTTTATACACTAAATAATTAAAAGCCGCCATTTATTAGTTATTTTTTCTTGACATTGGGTAATTGATTTTAGAATTGAGTGAGATATTTTTGATACATATCTTTGGCTACATTCTCTGAGACAAGATGTTCAATTGACCCTCCAAATTGAGCGATTTCTTTGACAACACTACTACTTAAAAAACTATAGTCTTTAGAAGTAGCTAAAAATACTGTTTCAATATCTTGAAAAAGAGTTTTATTAGTATGAGCCATTTGTAGTTCTTTTTCAAAATCAGATAAAACTCGCAAGCCTCTCAACAATACTCCTGCCTGACGCAATTTAGCATAGTCTACAGTCAATCCCTGAAAGCTATCAACTTGGACATTAGCAAGATGTTGGGTACAATGTTCGATCTGTTTGATTCTTTTTTCAACAGTAAACAAGGGTTTTTTACTAGGATTAGACAGCACGGCGACGATGACGCGCTCAAATAATTTTGCTCCTCTGGTAATAATATCTAGATGGCCTAAAGTAATCGGATCGAAACTTCCTGGATAAATAGCAATCATGTTGTTAGGTATTAGTGGTTAATATGGTCGATTGGTTAGCTGTTAATTGCTATTACGTCATGAAAATGTTGATAGTCAATAATACATTTTCCCTGATCGGTTTTATTTAAAATATCAACAAAACCCATTCCCCAACGAAAGTCACATGAATAGTTTGAGAAAAGGTTTCGTCTAAAGCAATTAAGATAATAATGATTTCTCAATCCCTATCTAATTGGTTGGGTGCGATCGCCCATCTCAACTCAAAATATTATCTGAGGATGGACTAACTTAAACCCAGCAGCTTTTAATTTCTGATTGTCAAGTTTCAGATTATAATGGCGTAAACTGGGTTGGGAGCTATCCCAAGTTATTGCTGGCAAATTATGAGTAGTAAACAAGCGAGTGAAAAATTCATCAGTGGATAAAATTTCGTCACTATTTAAGTTATATATTCCCGATAATTGTTTTTGTCGGGTAAATTCGATACCGTTGACAATATCGTCTAAATGAATCCAGTTAGTATAATCTTGACCATCTCCAGGGCGAGTTGTACCGGCACGACTGCGAAATATCTTAATTAATTCTCTTTTCGGGCCATAAATACCACTTAAACGCAAGATAGATACTTTTGACTTTAGTTCTGGTTTGGATAATAATACTTCCTCGGTTTGAGCTAAAATTTCTCCCAGTTCGTTTATCGGTTCAACAGGAGCAGTTTCATCTGTCCAAGCTCCGTTTTTATTGCCCAAAATTCCATAACTGCCAGTATAGATCACTTGTTGGACACTAGGAGTATCTTCCATCGCCCTCATTAGGTTTTTAGCCGTTGCTAGATAAGATTGACGATAACCCTCAACAGTACGTTGTTTGGCAGCCAGAGATAGTAGAATTATTTCTCGATCTTTGATTACCTGTTTGAGAGTATCTAAATCTCCACCATTAGCGATCGCAACTTCTGAGGAGATTGTTTGTAAGTAAGGTACTTTTTCAGCAGTAGTAGTAGTTACGGTAACTTGATGACCCTGTTGTTTCCATTGCCAAGCGATCGCACTACCCACATATCCACAACCAATAATCGTAATTTTCATAATCGATTAAGTATTTGTTTGACGGCGGCAATAATGATTTCTGGTTCGTCTATCCAGACAAAATAACTGCTATTGTTAGCTGATGTTTCTGTATATCGACTCAATAGGCGACTAAAATTAGCGTGCATGATATTTCTAAATTTATCTATAGTTTTTCGCGATCGCTTGTTCAATGTTTAGTGTTTAATGTTCAATGTCCCAAATGTTTTTTTAAAGAATTTCGCATTATCTCTACCGGTGCGGGTTGTTGTAACCAAATTTCTAAAGCTGCTGCACCCTGTTGTACTAACATTTCCAATCCATCGATCGCTTCTTTTGCACCGTGTTTCCGTGCTAATTTGAGAAACTCAGTAGGATTGGGAGTATAAATTAGATCGTAGGCGATCGCTCCAGGGGGTAATTTTGCCATTAACGATTCATCAATCGGAGAATTATTGACATGAGGATACATTCCCACTGGAGTAGTATTAACTAGTAATTCCGCAGCAGGTAACAAAGCTGGTAAGTTATCCCAATGATGAATTTTAAGAATTGAAGTAATTTGGGGAATATCGTGCCAACTGTACTGAAATCTAGCTAATTTATCGCGATCGCGTCCTACAACGTGAATTTCACTACAGCCGAGTTGAGCTAATCCCGTAACTACTGCCCTAGCTGCGCCACCATTGCCTAAAACTACGGGAATAATTTGCTGCCAATTACGGGACATAATTTTTAAAGGTGCAATAAACCCCTCAACATCAGTATTCGTACCTTCCCAACCTCCCTCAGTGCGCCATACAGTATTCACCGCACCTACCATTTCCGCATCTGGAGTAACTGCCGATAGTAAGGGAATAATAGCTTGTTTGTGAGGAATAGTAATACTAAAGCCCACTAAATTGATTGCTGCAAATCCTGCCAGTGCAACTTCTAAAGCCTCAGCTTTAACTGGTAAAGGCAAATAAACATAATCTAATCCCAAATGAGCGATCGCCGCATTATGCATCACTGGAGAAAAAGAATGTTTTATAGGATCGCCAATAACTCCTAATAGTTTAGTTTTACCCGTAATTAATTGCATGGTTGCCCATTAACACTTACTGCTTACTGTGAAAAATATACCTTGATTCTGTAGTGAACGATCGACAACGATTTTAAATCTATGGCGATAATAGGGTAATGTCCTTAGTAAAAGATTAATAATTACCGATCGCAGAACATATGTCACATCCTCTTTATGTTGCTTTTATCTGGCATCAACATCAACCTTTATATAAATCTCGCGAAGCTGCTTCTGATTCCTGGGGACAATATCGATTGCCCTGGGTGAGATTGCATGGAACAAAAGATTATCTCGATCTAGTTCTGATGTTAGAACGCTATCCCAAACTACACCAAACAGTTAATCTCGTTCCTTCTTTGATTTTGCAGTTAGAAGATTATGCCGCAGGAAATGCGATCGATCCTTATTTGGCTTTGGCATTAACTCCTGAAACTAAATTAGACGACCAGCAAAAGCAGTATATTATCAAGCATTTTTTCGATGGTTATTTCCATACCTTAGTCGAACCCCATCCTCGTTACGCTGAGTTATATCATCAGCTACAAGATAAAGGTGCAACCTGGTGTTTTACTAATTGGACAGCACAAGATTACGGCGACCTGTTAGCATGGCACAATTTGGCTTGGATCGATCCTTTATTTTGGGACGATCCACATATTGCAGCTTGGTTGGAACAAGGTAAAAATTTCACTTTAAGCGATCGCCAGAGAATTTATGCCAAACAACGAGAAATTATCAGCCGCATCATTCCCCAACACAAAAAAATGCAAGATGCAGGACAGCTAGAAGTTATCACTACACCCTACACTCATCCCATATTACCTTTGTTAGCCGATACTAATTCCGGTCGTGTTGCTGTACCCAATATGACCCTACCCAAGTCTCGCTTTCAGTGGCAAGAAGATATTCCTCGTCATCTTCGTAAAGCTTGGGACTTATATATCGACCGCTTTAATACTCAACCGCGTGGTTTATGGCCCTCAGAACAGTCTGTTAGTCCTCAAATTTTACCCTACATTACCAAACAAGGATTTAAATGGATTTGTTCAGATGAAGCAGTTTTAGGTTGGAGTATTCAGCACTTTTTCCATCGAGATGAAGCAGGAAATCCCTATCAACCAGAACTCTTATATCGTCCCTATCGTTTAGAAACCGAATATGGCGATTTGGCAATTGTCTTCCGCGATCACCGTTTGTCAGATTTAGTTGGCTTTACCTATAGCGGTATGAATCCTCGTCAAGCAGCTTCAGACCTAATTGGACACTTAGAAGCCATTTCTCGTTCCCTAAAATCTCGTCAAGATAATCCAGAAAGAGCTTTAGAACAGCCTTGGTTGGTTACAATTGCCTTAGATGGCGAAAACTGCTGGGAATATTATCAACGAGATGGCATTCCCTTTTTAGAAGCTCTTTATGCCAGATTGAGTAGAAATGAAGATATCAAACTGGTAACAGTTAATGAATTTATCGAAGAATTTCCCCCCACCGCAATCATACCAACAGAAAGTTTACACAGTGGTTCTTGGGTTGATGGTAATTTTACTACTTGGATCGGCGATCCCGTTAAAAATCTTGCCTGGGATTTACTCACAGCCGCGAGAGAAACCTTGGCCAAGCATCCCGAAGCTACTGAAGAAAATAACCCTGAAGTTTGGGAAGCATTATATGCTGCCGAGGGTTCAGACTGGTTTTGGTGGTTTGGCGAAGGTCATTCTTCCAATCAAGATGAAATGTTCGACCAACTATTTCGAGAACATATATCTGCTATTTATCGAGCATTAAATGAACCCATCCCCAACAATATCTATCAATCTGTAGATCGGCATGAGGTTAAAGGCGATCGCTCTCCTCAAAGTTTTATTCATCCGATTATCAACGGGATCGGCGACGAACAGGATTGGGATCGAGCCGGTAGAATTGAAGTTGGTGGCGCACGAGGCACCATGCATCGCAGTAGTGTTGTACAGAGAATGTTTTATGGTTTAGATCATCGTAGTTTTTATTTGAGGTTTGATTTTAAAACTGGTGTACAACCTGGTAAAGACATTCCCAGCGAATTACGCTTACTTTGGTACTATCCTGGTGTCTCTATGTATAACAGTCCTGCACCAATAGCTGGATTGCCCGATGAAGAACCTTTAAATTATTATTTTCATCACCACTTAGGAATTAATTTAGTTACCGAATCAGTTTGGTTAGAAGAAGCTGAAGCAAACTGTCAGTGGCATATTCGTTCATGTCGCGCCGAAGCCGTATTCGACCAATGTTTGGAAATAGCTGTTCCTTGGGTAGATTTGCACATTGAACCCGACTATCCCTTACATCTGATTGCAGTATTTTGCGATCGCGGAGAATATCGTACTTTTGTCCCTGAAAAAGGTTTGGTTGCTTTGCAAGCACCTTAAGTAGCAAACAAAAAATTCTCTCCTGGATATTTGAAAATAAAACAGGTTCGCTTTGCGACAAAGTAACTACATTTAGATAATGCGATCGCTCTAGTTATTTCAACATAAATGTCGGGCTCGAATCCCTATTCTTCATTTATATAATGCGATCGCTTTTTTGAGGAAGTTTAAATAATTATCCAAGAATCCAATTTAGAATATACGCCTCTATCATATTTTTGAGCGAATAAATGAACGTTTTGTTGCATTATTTCAACTTGTTCTTGATTTTTCCATCTATAGTCATCGCCACTTAATATTGCATGAGGAAAAGCATTATATAAATATTCCAAAAGTTCGTAGGATTTATTGGCATCTAAAAAAATAATATCTGGTTGAAAGTTTAATTGTTGTAATTGAGGCACAGCAGTTTCAATTTTTTCTCTAATTAAAACTAATTTGTTTCTGTATTCATACATATTTTTTAAAAATGTTCGATATAAACCATCGTCACTATTTAGATAATTGACATTTTCTTCCGAAATATCTAGTAAGCAATGTTCGTTGTATCTTAAATTTTTACAGTGACTACCCGCCCATCCTCCTAATAAAGGATCGACAGAAACTATAGATAGATCCGAACAAGAATTAAACCAAAAATCAATAGAAGCACCTAAAAATGAGCCTACTTCTAATAAATTCTGAAAATTGTTTTTTTTAATTGTATCGACAATGATACTTTTACCCTTACCTGTAAATGTTTCTCTTAAATGAGAATAGGAGTAGGCTTGTTGGGGATAGGGAAAATTAACTTGAACTGATTTAAAAGACATCAGAAATTTGTAGTCCTGTCTAACACAGTTGCTATTTTATTTATTATTTTCAATTAACCAGCATACTCCCATAAATAGTAAAAATTCAACTATCAACAAAATAGTCAAGTTAATTTAATAAATCTTCAGTTATTTTCCGATTATTTAAGTAATTCAGGCTAAATTTTTATACATTTCTTAACAATATACTTATCGAGCCGATATGGTTGGCGATTTCTTCACAAGTTCTTCAACTTATTTATTTATCGTTAAGTAAAATCTATTTCGCTACGAAATTGGCCTCACTAATATCTTGAATAAAACCAACCAACTATTAAAAACATTGGAGATAAAAAGTCATGAAAGTAGCAGATATTATGAACAAAAAAGTTATTACGATTCGTAGTTTTGCTACGGTTGCTAATGCAGTTAAACTCATGCGAGAACATAATTTAAGTTCTCTAATTGTTGATCGCTTGGATGAATCAGACTGCTATGGCATCGTTACTAAAACCGATATCATCTATAAAGTAGCCGCCAAAGGATTCGACCCCGAACAAGTGCGTGTCTGCGAAATTATGACCAAACCTTGTATTGTAGTCAATCCCGATCTCAGTGTTAAATCTGTGGCCCAGCTATTTGCCAATCATGGTATCCGCCGCGCTCCTATTATTAGAGATCAACTTTTAGGTATCATTTCTACAACAGATCTCTTACTCAAAAGTAACTTTGTCGAACAACCCAGTGGAGTTTTACTCAAACAACAGATCCAACAGAAAATCGCCACCGCCCGTAAAATTTGTGCCGAAAAAGGCTTTGTTTCAGAAGAATGTTCCGCAGCTTGGGATATAGTGGAAGATTTGCAGGCAGAAGAAGCGCATCAACAAGCAGAAGAACTCAAACGGACGGCTTTTGACGAATATTGCGAAGAACACCCAGAAGCTAAAGATATTTGGCGGTATGACCCTTGGTTTTGCCATTGGGAACAAGAAATGCCCGTTTAGTCAAAATAAGAAACCATTAACCATTAACCAAATACAATGTCCCAAAAAATTATCATCGATCCAGTCACTCGGATTGAAGGTCATGCCAAAATTACCATTCATTTAGATGATACAGGGCAGGTAGAAGATGCTCGCTTTCACGTCACCGAATTTAGAGGCTTTGAAAAATTCTGTGAAGGTCGTCCTCTATGGGAAATGCCTGGGATTACAGGGCGGATTTGCGGGATTTGTCCTGTCAGTCATTTATTAGCTTCTGCTAAAGCAGGCGATCGCATTTTAGCGGTTAATATTCCTCCAGGGGCGGAAAAACTGCGTCGTTTGATGAATTTGGGGCAGATAATTCAATCTCATGCTTTGAGTTTTTTCCATCTCAGTGCGCCAGATTTCCTCTTGGGGATGGATAGCGATCCTGCAACTCGTAATGTCTTTGGCTTGATTGCTGCCGAACCAGAATTAGCCCGTAATGGCATTCGTTTACGACAATTTGGACAAGAAATCATTGAAATATTGGGTGGTAAAAAAATCCATCCTGCTTGGGCTGTACCGGGAGGAGTTAGACAGTGTTTATCAGCAGACGGAAAAGTTCAAATTGGCGATCGCCTGGAAGAAAGTAAAACAATTATACTAAATGCCCTGGATAAATTTAAAAGTTTACTTACAGATTATGAAGTAGAAGCACAGACTTTTGGTAATTTTCCCAGTTTGTTTATGGGTTTAGTGGGAGAGAATGGAGAATGGGAACACTATGGAGGCAAAATTCGTTTTGTCGATAGTGGGGGCAATATTATCGCCGATCAACTAGATCCAACTCGCTATCGAGAATTTATTGCTGAAGCTGTCGAACCCTGGTCTTATCTCAAGTTTCCCTATTACCGACCTCTAGGTTATCCCGCCAGAGATGATTACTGTCGCCTACAAAGCGGTATCTATCGAGTAGGGCCTCTAGCCAGACTAAATGTTTGCAGTCAGATGGGTACGCCGTTGGGCGATCGCGAATTGCGAGAATTTAGGGATAGGGGAAAAGGTGCAGTTAATTCCTCTTTCTTTTATCATTACGCTCGTTTGATTGAAATTTTAGCCGCGATCGAACGCATCGAAAAGATGTTAGACGATCCAGATTTATCTTCTACTCAGTTACGTGCCAAAGCAGGTATTAATCAACTTGAAGGGGTTGGAGTTAGTGAAGCACCAAGGGGAACACTATTTCATCACTATCATGTTGATGAGTCTGGCTTAATTAAAAAAGTAAATTTAATTATTGCCACTGGACAAAATAATCTGGCAATGAATCGTACGGTTGCTCAAATTGCCAGACATTTTATTAGAGGGACTGAGATTCCCCAAGGAATGCTCAACCGCGTCGAAGCCGGTATTCGTGCTTTTGATCCTTGTTTGAGTTGTTCGACTCATGCTGTAGGACAGATGCCGCTACAGATACAGTTATTTGATTGTCAGGGCAACTTACTCGATGATCTGAGGAAAAATTAAAGATATTTCTTTTCCGTGTCGGGACTTTCTACGCGAGGTAAGCCCATACTATAATTACGTACTCTCGCTCCTAAGTTATAGTTTATTGCTCCTGACTGTAGTAAAGAACGGATAAAATGTTCTAAATCCGAACCAATGCGACGCAAATTGTACTCGCTCAAATCTTGGCTGTTATTGGCTTCTACCAATTCATCAAATTTACTATATACCTGTTGCAAGGCTTCTTCACTCCAGTTAAATTCGTTGTCTGGATCTACATCTAAAGTCAAAACATTATCGCTAGGAATTAATTCATTTTCTTGGACTTCAGCAGTATAAATACGAACGTGACGAGTAGTTGATTTGACAAACATAATTGGTATATTTATTTGATAAATAATAAAGCATTGTAACTGAAACCATCGAACAGAGTAGGGGAGAAAAGACAATAAACATTGACCCTTGCGAAGCTCTACCCGAAGGGTCTCGACCTTGGCGAGGCTTCCTCGCTATCACGCACGCGCTAGTTAAACATTGAACATTTAACAGCAAATGATGAATGTGTTTAATGATAAATGTTCAATGATGACTGTCTTTATTTATATGCTTTGATGCACTCTTCTACTAAAGGTTTGACTGCATCGACATCTTTCCAGCCTAAAATTTCAGTGACTTTCTTCTCTAGGTTTTTATAAGTTCTGAAAAATTCAGCAATCTCTTCTAAACGATGAGGTGCAAGATCTTTAAGAGAACTAACCTCATTGTAACGAGGGTCTTCACTGGGAACGCAGAGAATTTTTTCATCGCGATCGCCACCATCAACCATTTCTAACATACCAATCGGTCTGGCAGCTATGACACATCCAGGGAAAGTAGGTTCATCCATAATTACCATTCCATCTAAAGGATCGCCATCGTCGGCTAGGGTATTGGGAATAAAACCATAATCATAGGGATATTTAACCGAAGCGAATAAAACGCGATCGAGTGCGAAAGCGTTCATGTCTTTGTCAAATTCGTATTTGTTTTTACTGCCGCCAGGAATTTCAATTAAAATATTGACTAAACCCGGTTTAGGTTGAGCGGGAATGAGGGATAAATCCACAGAATCCTCCAATTAAAGCGCGATTAAATTTCAGACATCAAGCATTTTACCTGAATACCTGCCTCAATTAAAGTATGAAGTATGAAGTAATGAGTATAAATCAAATTTTTTACCGATCGCTGCTTACTACTTACTGATTACTGGTTAGGCAATTGCGCTTGCCTAGTTGTAAAAACTCCCGAACTGTTTTGAGATAGTTTTCTCTATCTTCTAACATGGGAAAATGTGCAGTTTGAGGTAATTCTACATATTGCAAATTGTCATTTAAGGCGGCAGCTTTTTTACCCATTGCCGCAGGAATAATAATATCTTTTTCCCCAGAAATTAAGAGTGTAGGAACGGAAATTTTAGCGAATTCTTGGGGCATGATTTCTACTGCTTGTTTACTAACAGAAGTGTAAATTGTTCCTGCTGCTGCGGCAAAATCTGCTAGTAAAAAATCTTCTAAAAATGCTATGCGATCGCTCTTAGGAATCGGGCGATGTAAAAACCTGGACATAAACATTCTATCGGCGAAGGGAAATTTTAAAAACCAATTGTAGCGAAATTTAACTACATAAGTGCCAAATTTATGAAAAGCAGCAAAGGCTTTTTCATCATATTCAAAGATGCCATTACAAATTAAAATTCCTTGGTGTACCCTGTCTCGGTAACGATTAAGAAATAGAGTTGCCACTGATGCACCCATAGAATGAGCTTGAAGATAAATGCGATCAAGTTGGAGTTTATCTAGTAAAATAGCTAAATCATCGGCATAGTCTGCCATTTCATAGTTGAGGTTAACGGAATGTTGCGGTAAAGAAGAACGTCCAAAACCCCGTAAATCGTACAATAAACAATCAAATTCGCTCTTTAATGCTTCGGCAGTGCTATGCCAATATCGTGCCGAACCTCCCCAACCGTGAACGAATACCATGACGGGTTTAGTTCTAGCTTCTGACTCACAAATCCATTCATAATAATGCTCGACACCTCGAAGATCAATTGTAGGCATGGTCAAACTGCGATCGCGCTTTAGATGCTGTTAGGTTACTAATTTTATAGTAAAGCTTAGGGTAGTGATGCGATCAGGAGTGAGGAACTTTTTAAGATTTAAAGTTCTAACTGACAAGCTTGAGGAATAGCTTCTTGTAGCCACCATTGCCAAAATTCTACTCGTTTTTGTCTATCATATTCAATGGGATGGCGTTCAGTTGTACCAATAGGATCGGGATCGATGGCACAACTAGCTTGAGAAGCGTGCCAGGCAACATCCCAGTTACTACTACTTTGATATAAACTAACATCAGTAGCTGTTTCCAGATTAATCTCTGCTGTGAGGTTAAAGGGTGTATGGCGATCAACAGTTAAGAAAAAACTATAAGCTGCGATCGCTACTTCCATAACATTATATTTAAACAAAATTGGCAAACTCTCGATCGCCTGAGACAGTTCTTGGGTTAATTGCTGCAAGGCTGATGGTTCAAAATTTCCCTGTAAGATAGCCTGGGCGTTTTGCAAGATGTAATGGGGTAATTGAGCGATACCAACCAAATTAGTAGGTGTAGCACTTAAAAACCTGGGCATATCTTGATCCCAAATTGGCAAAACGTGCATTACCGTCAGCAAGTTGAGCAAGGTATAGCGTTTGTAACCTTCAGTAAATAATTCAAATTTATCCGTTCCCTTCTGAGTCAGATGAGTCAAATTAATCCTGTCGCCAAAACTGTCATAGATCGCCAGACGATTTATGGGAGATAGTTTTCCATCGGGATGGTTTTCAACTTCACTTAAAGCTAGGGCGATCGCTTTTTGGGTAGTGGATGAGATGGACATTATCTTTCAGGTTTTTCTGCCACTAGACCTTAACATTCAATCGTTAATTAGTCTCTCTTGCTGCTTTGAACTATTTTTCCGAGAAAGTACGGGTTTTACACCTAAAACCAGCTTGTTAAAATATGGTAAATTATCTTAATATAAATTAACAAAATCAAAACAATTAGTTAAACTTATCTGGATTTTAAAAAACTACAAAAAACAGAGAAGTAAGAAGTAAATCGAGGTTCGATAACTGGCAAAGTTAACTTCTCCGATCTCACAAAAACAATAATGATGAATATTAAATGGTCAAAGCTAATCCTAAAAACAATAATTTGGTTGTCTGCTGAAATGTACCTGACAGCTATTGGCTTAGATAATATGGCTGATTATGGCGAATTTGTTCAATATAAGGCTTTGGTACACATAGCTCAAGTTTCGACTCATATTGGGTTATTAGCTTAAATTATTTAAAGCTTGAGACACTACTACTAGACAGACAAACTTTTGACATCCAAATGCTTTCCTAAATCCCGATTTTCAATCTCAAGCGATCGCAATTTAATTGATTCACTATTAGTAAAGGTGGGAGGTGTTAGGGGAATGATTTAGTTTTCAGACTTCCCTACACCCATACACCTTTGAAATTTTTAGGTAATTACAGTCGGTTCATCTCGCTGAGTAAACTCTTTAATTTGGGCAACTTCTTCGGCCAGATCGAGCAGTGGTTTTAGAGCCGTTTGGGTTTCGATGTCGTGTTTGCTAGCATCGGGTTCGTAACTTTCGACATAGATCCTTAAAGTTGCTCCTTTAGTACCCGTACCAGAAAGACGAAAAATAATGCGCGAACCATCTGTAAAGCCGATGCGGATACCTTGGTTTTTACTGATACTACCGTCTACAGGATCGTTGTAACTAAAATCGTCAGCATATTTAACTTCATACTTACCAAAAGTTTTACCTGGCAATTCTCCTAACATACCCCGCAACCTGTCCATCAGTTCGGTAGCTCGTTGTTTATCTACTTCTTCATAATCATGACGGGAATAATAGTTGCGTCCGTAAGTTTTCCAGTGGTCGCGCACGATCGCTTCTACAGATTTACCAGTGGCTGCTAAAATATTCAACCAGAATAACACTGCCCATAGTCCATCTTTTTCACGGACGTGATTGGAACCAGTACCAAAACTTTCTTCGCCGCAGAGAGTTGCTTTATCGGCATCGAGTAAGTTACCAAAAAACTTCCAACCCGTAGGTGTTTCATAACAGTCAATACCCAGTTTTTCCGCTACCCGATCCACAGCCTGACTGGTAGGCATTGAGCGCGCTACTCCCGATAAACCATCTTGATATCCGGGTACTAAAGTAGCATTGGCGGTTAACACTGCCAGACTATCGCTAGGAGTTACAAAGAAATTGTTACCTAAAATCATATTGCGATCGCCATCACCATCGGAAGCTGCCCCAAAATCTGGTGCATTGTCACCAAACATGATTTCTACTAAATCGTGAGCGTAGACTAAATTGGGGTCAGGATGTCCGCCGCCAAAATCTTCTAGGGGTTCACCATTTTTCACCGTACCCCCACTTGCACCCAGGCGTTTTTCAAACATCTCTTTGGCATAAGGGCCAGTAACGGCGTGCATTGAATCGATACAAATTTTAAAATCGTTTTTAATTAGGGCGCGAATACTGTCAAAATCAAACAAAGATTCCATTAAACGGGCATAGGGTTCTACAGGATCAATGACTTCAACTCCCATCTCTCCCAAGCGCGTTATCGATAGCTTGTCTAAATTAACATCATCTACATCGAGAATTTTATAACGGTCAATTACTTGAGAACGAGCGTAAATCGCTTCGGTAATTTTTTCTGGTGCAGGGCCTCCATTGGTAATGTTGTATTTAATACCAAAGTCGCCATTAGGCCCTCCAGGGTTGTGACTGGCAGAAAGAACGATGCCACCAAAAGCTTTATATTGACGGATAATTGCCGATGCCGCAGGAGTAGACATAATTCCGCCTTTTCCTACTAATATACGCCCAATTCCGTTAGCAGCAGCCATTTTGAGAATGATTTGAATCGCCTGGCGATTGTAATAACGTCCATCGCCCCCTAACACCAGGGTTTGCCCTGCACAACCTTCAAGGGAATCGAAAATCGATTGTACGAAATTTTCTAAATAATGAGGCTTTTGAAATACTTCTACGGATTTACGCAGTCCGGAAGTACCTGGTTTTTGATCGGAAAATGGAGTGGTAGAAACAGTACGTATACTCATGAAATTATTTTATTATCGCCTAAGTTTTAACTACATACTCCTAATCTTGACGATCCACAGCATCTGAGATCGGCGCGATCGCTTCTTGCTAAAAAACAGCAGTAAATATTAGGAAAATATAAAGTTTATTTTACAGGTCGAAAGGAATTCCCAGGTTATCTATGGCTACTAATTTCTTAACCTAGTCAATTTTATAGATGGAGAAAAATCTTAAAACCGTACTTTTGTAATCAATGAATCATTAATACCACTAATATCGATTGTATGCTGGCCTAGTAGTTAATTGTATATTTCTATTAGTAATATAACGGTAGAAGAAGATGCACTTATTATTTTTAATTCCTCTGGTAACTGGCATCACTGCCAGCTATATTAACAAATATAGTTCGGACGAAATAGGATATTTGATGAGAACCCTAGCGTTTTTCTGCTTCGTATTAAGTCTGATTTTAGCTCCTTGGCAAGTTAAACTAATTATTTTAACCGTAGTATTGGGTAGTGTTTATCAAATTTGGCTTTATCGCAGCGAACCAGAATTAGAGACCGAAGGGCAAGAATTATCTAAGTCTGAGTTAAAAGAAGTTGAATCTAAATATCGTGGCGTTAGTTACCAAGCCAATCATTCCAATCTTGAACTCCCGCCGAAAGAGTTGATCGCGGTTAAATATCGTGGAAAACTCGGTAATATAGTTCATAGTCATGCACAATCGCCACCCCAATCCCAGTTTGAATTAAAATATCGAGGTGTTAGCATCGATCATCAAGATAAACCGTCTCAAAATACAGACAGAAGCAGGGGCGAACGGCGGGCAACGCCCGTACAAAAATCAAAATTTAACAATTAACAATCGACAATTATTAATGCAACGTTATTGGAAAATCTTAAGTTTATTTTGGACAACGGCGATCGCGGCTGAGTTGGAATATCGTCTCAATTTTTTAATTGCTACTGTTACCAGTATTGCTAATTTAATTGGCAGTATTTTTGGTCTATTTTTGTTTTATCGGACTGGTTACACTTTTCAGGGTTGGAGTTGGTCAGAAGCCACTATTGTTTTAGGTTTATTTACTTTTTTGCAGGGTTTTTCAGCTAGTTTTTTAGTCCCCAATCTCAATCGTATTGTAGAACAAGTAGAACAAGGAACTCTAGATTTTGTCTTGTTAAAACCCATTAGCAGTCAGTTTTGGTTATCTACCAGAATGGTTTCTCCTTGGGGGTTGCCAGATTTATTATTTGGCATAATTTTAATTATTTATTCTGGAAATCAACTAGGTTTGAAATTGACCAATTATTTAGCTAGTTTTATCCCTTTAGGATTTGGGTTAATTATTTTATATAGTTTGTGGTTTATTTTGGGAGCAACCAGTATTTGGTTTGTAAAAGTATATAACGTCACTGAAGTTTTGCGGGGACTTTTAGAAGCTGGGCGTTATCCAATGGTTGCTTATCCTGCGGTCTATCGTTTCTTTTTTACGTTTGTCGTTCCCGTGGCTTTTTTAACTACCGTACCTGCTAATGCCATGTTAGATCGTGGGGAATTTACCTGGATTTTTGGGGCGGGAATTTTAGCATTAATTTTATTGGGGTGTTCGGTTTTATTTTGGAGATTTGCCCTACGTTTTTACACTAGTGCTTCGAGTTAAATTAAGAGCGATCGCTAATTTTTTCACTCGTAATGAAATTACGGCTTACCCATTTATTTCTACGCCACATTTCAATGAATAACATTCCAGAAATTAAAGCACCAAGATTAGATTTAGTAGAAATTTTAACTAATTCGGTTACTTTGAGAGTCTGGGATTGATAAAGTATGGCAGTATCGATAATACCTAAAGGAATAATTGCTAACAAGAAAATGCCGTAACAAAAACACAAACAGTGAATTATTTTGAGAATATATTGTTTCTGGCGATCGCGATATAAATTTTTGCCATAAAAAATAAATACTAATGCAATTAAAATTAAAGGCACGATCTCCACTAATTGTTCTAATGTTTTTAAGAGCCAATATGGATTTAATAAATTGATAGGTAACACAATTGCTAAAATATCTAATACAGCTAAAACTAATAATCCATAACCAACCAAATGAATTACGGGAATAGCAGTTAATAAATTAGCATTAATAATTTTTAGATGTTTGAATTCTTGCAAAAATTCTTGATTGTTTAAATTATTCATGGGCAAACATATTTATCTTAATTTAAGATTTAACTAGTCAAAACAATGATGTCAGTAATATTAGTCATTAAGGGTATTGATTAACGAAGGTTTGCCCAAATACTGGCTAATTTTTAGGAAAATTTAATATTATTGCACTGCTATACTACTTAAATATAAAGATTTTTACCTAATTTTTATAACATCATTATATAGATTCTGTAAAATATCTTATTTTAGTATTATCTTAATTTTTATTATTACAATTATTTTGATATCTTTAATGACTTATCCTTCTTTTTTAATCTTAACCCGCTGCTGCCTACCAATCTTCTCTCCATAGTCAGAGTCAAGGTATAAATATTCAATGCAATGACTGTATATTTCTAATTAGAGCAATCCTAGAGAAGATAACTTCGATATAATTGTTAGACTTTAATTTTACTCTGAATCAAAATTTTAATGTGTCGCCTATTAGGTTATCTCGGTAAATCAGTTCAGTTAAATTATTTATTAGAAAAACCAGAACATTCTCTTATTGTTCAGAGTTATCAGCCCCGTGAAATGACCTCTGGGTTATTAAATGCCGATGGTTTTGGAATTGGTTGGTATCATCCCGAAAAAGAAGCTTTTCCCTATACTTATAAAAACACCCTACCTATTTGGAGCGATATTAATCTACCCCAATTGACTCGTTATATAGTGTCTAACTGCGTGTTGGGCTACGTGCGTAGTGCTACCCCAGGATTATCAGTAGATTTGCTCAATTGCCAGCCTTTTACTCGCGAAAATTTATTATTTGTGCATAATGGCTATATTGACAACTTTAGAAAAACTCTCTATCGACCGATACGCAACAGTTTAAGCGATCGCATCTATCAAGCAATACACGGAACTACCGATTCAGAACATATTTTTGCACTGATTCTCAATCAATGGCAGCTAGAACCAGAACTAAGTCTCCAAGAAGCTTTAGCTAGGGCTTTAAAACAACTAGACGAATTAGCCATAGCCCACAATGCTAATTTTTCTGCCAACATAATTCTGGGCAATGGGAAAGAAATGGTTGCTTGTCGCCATTCTAACCGCCAATCTTGCCCCACACTCTATTATCTTCAAGATGATATGTTATTCCCCGATTCGGTAATTGTTGCTTCCGAACCCCTATTTGCAGGAAACTGGAAGAGTTGTTCGGAAAAAAGCATTATTAGTGTGAGGAAAAATCTTGAGGTTAGTATCGATTCAATCCCGTAGACAAGATCTCATTCAAAGTTTAAAGCAATGTCGTCAAAAAACTTGGGACTTACTAGCTGAAATTAATTCTGAAGCTATTTATCAACAAGTACACCCAGATTTTAGTCCCATTGGCTGGCATTTCGGTCATATAGCTTTAGTAGAAGCCTATTGGATTTTAGAACATCTTGTGGGGTTATCCCCATTATTCTCTGAATATCGGCAATTGTTTGCTGCTGATGGCTTACCAAAAGCCCAACGTCAGTATTTACCATCGATTGAAACTATTCGAGATTATTTAACTACAGTTAGAGAAGCAGTATTAGATTATCTCGAAATAGCACCCATAGAAACAGAAGAACGTCTCTGGCGGTGGCTGATTCAGCATGAAAGCCAACATAATGAAACCATTATTTTTTTATGGCATTTCTATCGCCATCAACATAATTTAGATTACAGATTCCTTACCTGGAAATCTCAATTAAATTGGGAAATACCACTGTTAAACAGCAAAATTCCTGAAAGTACAGCAAATTTAACAGAAATGGTCAAAATACCGGCTGGTGAGTTTATTATGGGTAGTAATGAAATATACGCTCAAGATAACGAACGTCCGGCTCATAAAATCTATTTAGAATCCTATTGGATAGATCCCTATCCCGTAACTTGTCAGCAATATCGAGAATTCATCCAAGCAGGAGGCTATCAAAACTCTAATTATTGGTCGGCAGCAGGTTGGCAATGGTTACAAGACAATCCCGTATCCCAGCCATTATATTGGTCTGATGCCGCCGAATGGCAAAACTGTCCGATATGCGGCGTAAATTATTATGAAGCAGAGGCCTATGCTAAGTTTGCTGGTAAAAGATTACCGAGTGAAGCAGAATGGGAAAAAGCTGCAACACCCAGTCAGAGCAAAGTATTACCACAATACAATCACGATAATTTAATCGGACATATTACTCCCGTTAACACTTATCCTTATCGGAGTATTTATGGTTGTTACGATATGTTAGGCAACGTTTGGGAATGGACGGCTTCTTGGTTTGAGGGCTATCGAGGATTTTCTAGCTATCCCTATCAAGGCTATTCTCAGGATTATTTTGACAATCAACATCGTGTTTTGCGTGGTGGAAGTTGGGCAAGTCGCCCCTGGACTGTGAGAACAAGTTTTCGCAACTGGTATAATCCCCAAGTCAGGCAAATTTTGGCGGGATTTCGTTGTGCGGCAGATTAATACCCTCTTGTTTTACCCCTGATATGGGAAACTTAGATCTAAATATTAAATGCAACTCGAAAAAGAAATGAGATAAATCTATCTTCAAGCGATCGATACAATCGGCCGTTTTAGGTAAAATTTAGTAATTATCAATACTTTGCGGTTAGCAATGCAATCACATCAAACCAACAAAATAATTATTATTGGAGGAGCTATACTAGCTTTAGTCAGTGGTTGTAGCAATGGTTCGGCAATCGAAAGCTTTATTGCTGCCGATCCTCAATTAAAAGCACAATTAACATCTGGCAGTGTAGCAGAAGCCCAAATTGCTACATCCAAAAATACTAATAATTCTGCACCAGTTAATAATATTTCAGAAAATTCTCCAATAACAGAGTCTGAAGGCAATATTCAAGCTAATTTACCAGAAAACTTCCCTCAAAATATTCCAATTTATAATGTAGCTGAGTTAAATTCTATCGAGTCGGGATTAACTATAGATGCGGGAAAAGTTAAGTTGCGATCGCCCGATTCCGTTAGCCAAATAGTTAATTATTATCAAACAGAATTAGTCACCTCTGGCTGGACAATAGTTCAACCCTTTACTAGGCATAGTACCAAAACTACTCAAAAAGCGATCGCTACGAAGGATAATCTAAAAATTACTCTTGCTGTCACACCTACAGCCAATAATACTGACTTAACTATTGCTTACGAACCAGTCAAAGAAGAGATTAATTCAACAGTCTCTTCCACCACAGGTTTGACAGAATCTTTGGTTAGGGAAACTCAAGAAAACGCCGAAGATAAAATTAATTCTCCAACTTCAAATCCTAAATCTAATCATAATACCTCTCAAAACAATAATAATACTAATACAGCGATCGCTAAAAACTCAACCACGGCTGTATCTGAAACCAGTTTTACCGACCTCGATGAAGTTCCCGAACAACTGAAAAAATATGTAGAAGAAGTTGCCGCATTGGGTATTTTAACCCCCTATACAGGAGATGCTAACGCCGGACTCAATAAATTTGCCCCCAATCAACCCGTAACGCGGGCAGAATATGCTAGTTGGTTAATTGCCGCTAATAATAAATACTATGCTGACTCTCCCGGTTATAAAATTCACGTCGCTAATAAAACCAGTCAATCGGCCTTTAAAGATATTAGTGTTACCAACCCAGATTTTGGTGTCATTCAAGGATTAGCCGAAGCAGGATTAGTTCCTTCGATGTTAACCGCAGACAGTAGTAAATTACTTTTTCAACCTGATGCACCTTTAAAACGCGAAGATTTAATTCTCTGGAAAGTACCTTTGGATATACGTAAAGCCTTACCCCAAGCTTCAATTGAAGCAATTCAAGAAAGTTGGGGATTTCAAGATGCTGCCAGTATAGAACCCGACGCACTTAAAGCTTTATTTGCCGATTATCAAAACGGCGAATTGGCTAACGTCAAGCGACTGTTTGGCTATACTACTTTATTTCAACCTAAAAAAACAATCACTCGTGCTGAAGCGGCCGCTTCTCTGTGGTATTTTGGCTTTCAAGGAGATGGCATTACTGCACCGGAAGTTTCCAGTTTGAATAATGAATAGTATTTTTTTACTATAATTGATCATCAGATGAGGGATTTACTGTTTTATGGAAAGAGGATTATTGTGGCTGCCTTTACTGTTAGTTTTTATTGGTTTGGCTTGGAGTGGCTGGAATGAATATCAAAAACTAGAAGCTTATAAAAGTTGGGCAGAAAAATTTGAAAATGCCAAATACGATATCTATGCTGTACTGGGAAAACAAGACGATCAATTAACCTGGGGAAAACCAACTCGTAAGGGAATGGTGAATCTAGAGACTTTTTCCCTCAATAATGTTAAAGCAATTAATCTATCAGTCAGCGATCGCCTTGTTGATTTAGACAATCTTCCTACAAAAGGCAAACCCGCTTTAGAATTTGTTCTCGATTCGGATAATTCGATTAAAATTCCCTTTACCGATATTACTCTTGCTGCCAAATGGTATCGGTATTTAAATAGTCATTAGAGACAAGGCATGCCTTGTCTGTACAGTCATTAGTTATCGGGTAATAGGCAATCAACAATTAACAATCAACCATTAATGTAAATGGCAATTAAGAAATCGTCTGACTCCGAATCATCTAATTCTAAAAAGCCGCGCCCACAACCAGAGGGAGATTTTAGTAATAGAGAAGATATTAATTTAATGTCTGCTAGTGCTACAGAAGAAGAAACCGATAGTAATGAAGAGAAAATTCGTCCCCAACGACTGGTAGACTATATCGGACAAAAAGATTTAAAAAATATCTTACAAATTGCGATCGCGGCAGCTAAAGGCAGAGAAGAACCATTAGATCATCTGTTATTATACGGCCCTCCAGGGTTGGGTAAAACAACTATGTCTCTGATTTTGGCAGCAGAAATGGGAGTTAACTGCAAAATTACTTCCGCACCAGCTTTAGAACGCCCTAGAGATATTACAGGATTATTAGTCAATCTCAAACCAGGAGATATTTTATTTATTGATGAAATTCATCGTCTCAATAAGATGGCAGAAGAGTTACTCTATCCGGCAATGGAAGACTATCGCCTCGATATTACCATTGGTAAGGGTCAGAGTGCCAAAATCCGCAGTATTCCCTTACCTCCTTTTACCCTAGTGGGGGCAACAACTAAAGCAGGTTCGCTATCTTCTCCTTTGCGCGATCGCTTTGGTATGGTACAACGACTGCGTTTTTACGAACCAGAGGAACTGATGGCGATCGTCAAACGTACTGCCGAAATTATCAATACCAAAATTACCGAAGATGGTGCGACAGAAATTGCCCGTCGTTCTCGTGGAACACCTCGTATTGCCAATCGTTTACTAAGAAGAGTCAGAGATTACGTCGAAGTGCAACAAGCCAGAGAAATTACTCCCGAATTAGCTGCTACCGCGATGGAAATTTTTGATGTAGACTGTTGTGGTTTAGATTGGACGGATAGATTAGTCCTCAATACCATTATCGAACAATTTGGCGGTGGTCCGGTTGGGTTAGAAGCGATCGCCGCAGCTACAGGAGAGGATCGCAGAACTATCGAAGAAGTTTACGAACCTTATTTGCTGCAAACTGGTTACCTCAGCCGCACTCATCGAGGTAGGGTAGTTACAGACAAAGCTTATCAACATTTAGCAGTCAACATTGATCATTGATCATTCCAATGTCCTTCATCCTTTAATAAACTTTGAACTTTGAATTTTTTTCTTCACAGATTCCTTAAATTGTCTTTTTATAACTAACATAGCTACTGACAATAGAGGTAACTGAAAATGAAAGTGAAAACAAAAAAAACTCAACTCAAAGTTAATCTCAACCAACGCCAGATTAACAGGCATATAGATATCGGAATGCCAAAAGTTCCCCTCATCAAACTCAGTGAGAAAAAAGAACCAGAAAAACTAGAAGATTGGAATGATGCCCCTTAGCAATTTCTTAACAATAAACAACTAAGTACTATCTATCCTTATTTTTTTTAAAATGTTTAATGGCAATCCAAAACTCGTGTCGAATTACTAGCAGCTTGATTTTCTACCCAATTATGGCGATCGCTATCTGCTTCGGGAAAATTTTCGTTTTGCAGCCGATCAAGGGTTTCGCTAAAGTCTTTGATGCCTTTAAATTTACGGTAAACTGAAGCAAAACGGACGTATGCTACTTCGTTTTCATGGCGCAAACGTTCTAGTACCAGTTCGCCAATTTCACTGCTGCTAAATTCTCGTTCTAAAGTTTGTTGTAATTTGGCTTCTAAATCGTCAACAATAGCTTCAATTTTTTTATGAGGAATTTCGGTTTTTTCACAGGCTCGAACTATACCCCTGAGTAACTTGGAACGGTCAAATGATTCTCTACTACCACCTCGTTTAATTACTGTAATTGGAACAAATTCAATTCGTTCATAGGTTGTAAAACGATGTTTGCAGTTTAAGCATTCTCTTCTACGGCGGATACTTCGTCCCCCTTCTGTGGAACGAGATTCCAAGACTCGGCTTTCTGTATGCTGGCAGGAGGGACAGTGCATAAAATTACAAATGCCTTCTGGCAAATGATCGGATGTTTACATAAAATTGGATATTTATTTTGTCTAAATAAAACAAACTTGAGCCGCTCTTTATATCCTATTCTGTTATCTAATACAGTAGGAAAAAAAACGACTCAAAATTGACTTTAACTTAAAAAATCTTTGTTAAACTTAGGGTTAATTTACTTTTAGTTTTAAGTTTAAACCTTGATTTATAGTTTTATCGATTAAATTTACTTTTCAATGCGAGGAGGTTCGCGAAAGGCGATCGCAAAGAAAAGGACGGCTAGTGCCATAGTCAATACTAAAATGTAAGCAACGCTTTCCATAGTTAACTTCCTGAAGACTTCTTCGTATATTTTACCTTAAAAAACATTTAACAAGTTAGTTGAGATGATTATTTCTCACCAAAGAAGAACCAAAAAAGGCAAGGGTTAGATTATAAAAATCTCAATTTTCCCTTACCTTTCAGATTCAAGTAAATGCTCGAATTTAAGCTTGTTGTTCGCGACGAGTAGATTTGTCACCCACTTTTTGGTAGAAGCCCCATTCTACTTGCTCTTCTTCTAAGTCTGGGTCAACACCAGCAAATACATCTCGGTACAGAGTACGAGAACCATGCCAAATATGACCGAAAAAGAATAGTAAAGCAAAACAAGCATGACCAAAAGTGAACCAACCTCTGGGGCTGGTACGGAATACACCGTCAGAGTCAAAGGTTTCAGTATCGAAGTTAAAGGCTTCACCGAGTTGGGCGCGGCGAGCATATTTTTTAACTATTGCGGGGTCGTCAAAAGTTTGTCCACCTAAAGCACCACCGTAAAAAGCAACGCTAACACCGCTTTGTTCAACGCTCAGTTTAGATTCTGCACGACGGAAAGGAATATCCGCTCTAACAACACCATCGGCATCAGTTAGCACTACAGGGAAAGTTTCAAAGAAGTTAGGCATCCGACGAACAGTTAATTCTCTACCTTCACTATCGGTAAATACTGCGTGTCCCAACCATTCTTGAGCGATGCCATCACCACTATCCATTGCACCAGTACGGAATAAACCGCCTTTAGCGGGGCTATTACCGACGTAATCGTAGAAAGCTAGTTTTTCAGGAATTTGCGACCAAGCTTCAGAGCGAGATAATCCGGCATCCATACCAGCTTCAACACGACGTTGGATTTCTTGTTGGAAATAACCCTGATCCCATTGATAGCGAGTAGGGCCAAATAGCTCAACGGGAGTGGTGGCATTACCATACCACATCGTTCCTGTAACGACAAAAGCAGCAAAGAAAACAGCAGCAATACTGCTGGAAAGTACTGTTTCAATATTACCCATCCGCAAGGCTTTGTATAGTCTTTCCGGAGGACGAACGCTGAGATGGAATAAACCAGCAATAATCCCCACAATACCAGCCGCAATATGGTGCGCTACCACACCACCTGGATTGAAGGGATTAAATCCAGCCGGTCCCCATTCCGGTGCTACGGGTTGAACATGACCCGTTATGCTGTAAGCATCTGATACCCACATTCCAGGTCCCCAAACACCAGTGAGGTGGAAAGCACCAAATCCAAAGCAAAGTAAACCAGATAAAAATAAATGAATACCAAACATTTTAGGTAAGTCCAAGGCTGGCTGTCCGGTACGAGGATCTACGAATAATTCTAAATCCCAGTAAACCCAGTGCCATACTGCTGCCAAGAACAATAAGCCTGATAAAACGATGTGAGCGATCGCCACACCTTCAAAAGACCAAAAACCAGGATCGACTCCTGTTTCTCCTGTAATACTCCAGCCGCCCCAAGAGCCAGTAACACCCAAACGCGACATAAATGGCAGTACATACATTCCCTGTCTCCACATGGGATTGAGTACCGGATCGCTAGGATCGAATACTGCAAGCTCAAACAGAGCCATAGAACCTGCCCAACCAGCTACGAGAGCAGTGTGCATCAGGTGTACTGATATTAGCCTTCCGGGATCGTTCAGGACGACTGTGTGAACTCGATACCAAGGTAGTCCCATTGACTACGCTCCTCCTGTTGAAATAATTTTTTTACTTCCACCGAGAGGAATAGTAAGGGTGTATTTTTGAGGTAATCTCAAAATCTCAACCCCTCGCACTTTTTTAGTACGATACTACTTACCATATCCAATCGAGGTCTTGAATCAGTCAGGAGCGGAAGAATTTACATCTTCACAACCCTCTGACTATATTTTTTTGTAATTTGTTTTGTTTTTATGTCTCAACTTCTTAGACTGTCTAGAATCTCTAAACAGTAATGGTAGAAAAATGAGACCTATTCAAGGATGCCTTGAAATTTCTATTTATTTAAAGAAGTGTAACTATTGTTAGAACCTATTGCAAGAATTCTTGACGGTTCTCTAGAAAATCGTTAAGTTTTGTTACAAACTTCAGTCACCTCAATCGGAAAGAGAATTAAAAACCAGTTGCGATCGCGTTAGCACTTCAATTACTTGTTCGGCACTAATTAGGCGTTTTAATAACACCTGTCCGATACTAGATGTAGAATCCTCGTGATCGGGTAATGGCTGAACCTCCACCATCAATACGGCATCTTCGACTTCATAAAGCCACAAAGTTTCCCCTTGTTGCACGATACCACAGTTAAGGCGTTTTATATCTGGTTTACGTCTCCAACTAGCTCGATCCCAGAGTCCGCCAAATTCCCAAACTCGTCCGTAAGTCCAGCCATCTGATAAAAAAAAATATTTCACCTAAGTTAACTGTTAATTCTCAAGAACTGTTTACCAGTTCCACATTACAGGGTTATTGTCTAGATAATCAGTTACTTGTCTGCCAATTTGGTCAATTTCTTGAATTTCCGCCTCAGTAAGCTCTACTGTCATAGCCAGGGCATTATCTGAAGCTTGTTGAGCATTTCGCGCTCCCGCGATCGCCTTAGTCTGAGGTTGAGCGATTAACCAAGCTAAGGATAGCTGTGCTAGGGTGCAATTATGTTTCTCGGCAATAGGTCGCAGTTGTTCGATTGCACGGTGGGCCCGTTGCCAGTTTTCCCCACTAAACAGTTTATTATCGATTCGATTATCTTCTGGGTCGAATTGAGTATCCAAACTGAATTTACCTGTAAGTAATCCCTGTGCCAAGGAAGAATAAGCCAAAATAGAAATATCCTGTTCGATACAGTAAGGCATGGCATCAGTCTCTACATTGCGCCAAAAGAGGGAATAGGGAGGCTGTAGACTATCAATCCTGCCATATTCTGCTGCTTCTTCTAATTGAGCGCGAGAAAAATTGGAAACACCGATCGCTCTAATTTTGCCTTCTTGTTTGAGTTTATTGAGAGCTTGCATGGTTTCTTCAATGGGGACTACTTCAGTCTTAAAAGAGCCAGAGGGCCAGTGAATTTGATATAAATCGATATAATCGGTTTGGAGATTTTGTAACGAGCGATCGCACGCTTCAATTACTTGGTTATATTTGAGGTGATTGGAAAATACTTTAGAAGCATACAGTACTTTATCCCGAACATCTGATAAAGCTTGAGCCACAATACGCTCTGAATGTCCTTCACCATAAACTTCTGCCGTATCGATAGTAGTAATGCCAGCATCATAAGCAGCGCGGATAGCTTTAATACTCTCTTGATCTTCAATTCCCGTCCACATCCGTTTTCCCGCCTGCCAAGTTCCCATTAAGATGGGTGTAATTTGGATTTCTGATGTTCCGAGCGATCGCGTTTTCATGATAATTCTCAATTGAAATTCGACTAAATTTTAATTTTAGATCGCTAGTAGAAGTCTCCCTTTTAAACTATAAGTTTTAAATTTATTGGCGACAATATTTCGGATTCAGTCAAGCCAAATCAGTCAAGTCAGAAGACTACCGAGATTACATTACCTCAGAGAAATGCTAATTTTATATTGATATTTTCGTATCTTTGATTGAGCCTGAAAGGTCAATATAATCTTGAAACTGTAAAATCACAAAGAGGTTTATTCGGTGTTATTTCCCAAAGAAGACCAAATTTGGCTGGATACGGCTAAATTTGTTAATGATCGCCTAAAATCTGTAGATCGATTATTAGCACCAACTGAGTTTAGAAAAAAGATTAATCAAACTTTTGATTATTCATTTAGTCAAGCAGATAACACTAATGATTTTCAATGGGTAGTTGTTCACAAAGGAAGGTTAAATGAAATTAATTTTAGTTTTTTAGAGCAAATCGCACAAAACTTTTCACCAGTGTTTGCCAACGAGGTATTTGTTGTATTTTCCAGTTATCAATCTTGGGAAAAGATCGATGAAAATTCTTCTCACTTCAACTTGGCTTTAAAGCCTTCAAAATTGAAGATGATAGCAACTTAACTCAAGTAAATCTTGAAATACTTAACGAAATTGATCATTGTGAACTTCTATTAAATCGCTATTGACCTAAGTTGCGGGCAAGTATCAGTCAAGAAATCAGAAAATAAGTATTATCGGCATAATTATTTACACGGTTCATGATTTTCTATGCCCTATGCTCTATTGCCTCTTCATCAAACAAGTTAACTTTATTAAGATCAAACTATTTATTAATGCTATCTCTCTATCTTGATCGCCTGGGATTTCAGTTAAGTTTTACAATATTGGGCTTATGTTGGAACTTAATAATTAACCCAAATATTACTCTAGCTCAGATAGTTAGTGACGATACCACAGGAACAAGGGTAAACGTTACAGAAAACCTAACTACGATCGCGGGAGGTACTCAAAAAGGTCAGAATTTATTTCATAGTTTTGCAGAATTTTCCGTTAACCAGAATGCGTCGGCTTATTTCGATAATGCTTTAGGTATTGAGCGGATTTTTAGTCGGGTTACAGGAGGTTCAATTTCCGAAATTAATGGTTCGATCCGAGCTAATGGTAATGCTGATCTATTTTTGTTAAACCCGGCAGGAATTATTTTTGGTGCGAATGGTAGTTTAGCTCTGGGTGGTTCGTTTATTGCCACGACGAGCGATCGCTTGTTATTTGCTGATGGCAGTGAATTTAGGGCAAGGGATACCACAACATCACCTCTATTAACCATTAGTATGCCTGTTGGCTTGCAATATGGTGCGAATCCAGGGAAGATAGCTATTTTACCCAATGCCAACCGCAGTTTTGAAGCTAATTCTCTTGGAGGTTTAAACATTCAACCAGGTAATACTCTGGCATTACTTGGTGGCGATGTTACTATTACCAGAAACGATGTTAATGCTTTTGGCGGTAATATCGAACTAGGTAGCATCCAATCGGGAATTGTCAAATTAGACAGCAGTGATGGTGCGGCTTGGAAATTTGATTACAGTGGAGTTGAGTCATTTGGTACGATCGCTCTTAATCGTACCTTAGTCAATACTAGAGGAATCGTTCATTTTCAGGGTGGAATGATTGAATTATCAGAGGGTTCGGTAATTAGTAATTTTACTCGCACTGACGGGCAAGGAGGTAGCATTACTTTGCAAGCTACTGACTCGATACAACTAGATAATAGTTCTCTATTTACTCAAGTCGGGCAGGTACAAACCGATTTAGACACGGCGATCGCTGGCACGGGGGGCAATATCACTCTTCAAGCTCCTCAACTTAAGTTTACTAATGGTTCGTTAGTTTCGGCGGGAACTCTCAGTCAGGGTGCGGGGGGCGATATTACTCTGATTGCCTCAGATTCCATTGAATTGTCTGGTGGCCCACTACAAATTCCTGCTCTAGTTAGTACTTCTACCCAAGGAAGTGGTACGGGAGGAGAGATTACTATCAATACTGGCAAATTAACTATTCTAGATGGCAGTCAAATACAGGCTTTAGCAGGAATGGGTGCGGGGGGAACGATCGCTATTAATGCCACGGAAGCAATTGAATTAAGGGGGCAGGGAACTTTTATAGCTCGCGATCGCCAGGGCAACACGGTTGCCAATTTATTGAATAGTGGTATCTCTGCTTCTTCTGGTAATGACAGTTTTCAGGGAAATAGTGGCAATTTAAGCCTCGATACTCCTCGATTAACTATCGCTCAAGGTGCAGAAATCTCTGTCAGTAATTTTGGTACTGGAGATGCAGGGGATATCACCGTCGATACCACCAAGTTAAACCTAGCTACAGGAGGCAAAATTATTGCCAATACCGCTTCGGGAAAAGGAGGCTCAATCGCCATTAATTCTCTAAATTCCCTAATCTTGCAAGATGACGCTACTATTTCTACTACCGCCCAACAAGATGGTAACGGCGGAAATATTGCGATCGCTACAAATAATTTAGTTCTATTAGATTTTAATCGTATTAGTGCCAACGCTCAAAATGGAACTGGAGGCAACATTGCCATCGATACTCGCGGCTTATTTGTCAGTTTCAACAGCAGTATTACTGCCAGTTCTGAATTGGGTACAGATGGGGTAGTAGATATTATTACTCCTGAAGTCAACTCTACTATTGAAACCACAGAACAAGAGCGATCGCCCTTGACTGCTGAAAATTATATTGCTACTGGTTGTAGTATAGGTCAGGATTTTACCAAAAATCAATTCCGCTATATCGGTCGGGGTGGACTACCTCCCAATCCGATGGTAGAAACAGCTATAGAAGAGTCATTAGCTGACTTGGGAGACAACGAAATATCTGGAGGTGGTACAGCCCAAAAAACCCAGAATAAACTCAATGAACTTAAAAACAATCTATCTTCTGCCATTGTCGAAGCTACTACTTGGCAAATCAACCCACAGGGAAAGATCGAATTAGTGACGGAACACCTCACCCCTATGGTGCGATCGCCCTTTGGTTGTCAAGACTAAAGCAAAAGTATGAAGTATGAAGTATGAAGTGGAAAGAGCAAAAACTAACAACTATTGATTGTCGATCCATTGCAGCAACATTTCAGGAAGGGGTATTTTCTTTCTATGAAGATTAATGCCAATGTGTTTGGTGCGGGCTTTAACGGCAATTTTATCAGGATTAGCAGCAGAATAAATCTCATAAGCGATCGCAAAATCACTGGTTGTTAATTGCTCGGTAACTAATTCAACTTTCAGGCGATCGCCCAAAAACAAGGGACGAAAAAAATCAATTTCAGCATGAGTGATGGGAATAGCGATTTCTTTTTTTGCTACTATGTCCGATAAATATATATCTGCTGCTCTTAAAGATTCTTCGTAAGCTTCATGGCAAATTTGCATACCACTGGCAAAATAAACCACTCCTGCCGCATCGGTATCATTTAAATATACAGTTCTAAAATAGGTAAATCTCATTCTTTGAATTAATAACTATAAGCAGTATAAATTTCTCCCTGCTTATAATTAACGGCGATTGAGTTTTAATTTTTTGAAATGAATGTTGGCGAACCTTTAAGTTTGATGACAATTCTCACCAAGGCGATCGCCAAAAAAGCTAACCACAATACATAACTTACTTGACTAACAACGGGCATTAAATTCATAATATCTTTCCTAAGTCTTTTTTTTAATTCTCGCCCTAATTTAATCTTTACAGCCCTTAAAATAATTTTTATTGTTAATAGTTAATATGAATTAATAAATTAAAATTTTTTGTTTAAGTTTTACTTGGTAACGCATTATTAAAAGATATCTGAAGTTATTCTTAAATTAACAAAAGTATTATTATTAGTAATTGCGATCGCTCTCTTTCATTATACTTTCGCAAGAGGTCTAATATATAAAATTCCTTATTACCCATATTTTGAGGTTATCTAGTAGTCAGTTCTTGCTTCATCACAATTAAACCCTCTCATTAATCTCTCTTCTCTGCGTCTTTGCTCGGTCAGCATTCCCTTGCGGAGGGCCTGTTCCCGGAACCTGGGTCGCGGACTTGTAAGCCCCGTCCTGACCGAGACGCGGGGTCTGACCGCTTTGCGTGAGACCAAAAAGACAATCTTAAACACAAGACCAACAACAAGTAATAATATACAGATACATAAAAAACCTTAGCCAGATTCCTTTAAAACCGTGACAGAAGCAAAAAGCTACGAACGACAAGGCTCGGAATTTACTTCCGAGCAACGTTCTTACAAAGACACCGTAAATCTGCCCCAGACTGATTTTAGTATGCGGGCGAATGCCGTAAAGCGCGAACCAGAATTACAGCAATTTTGGGCAGAAAATCAGATATACGAGCAACTGTCACAACATAACCCCAAAGATTCCTTTATTCTCCATGATGGCCCACCTTATGCCAATGGTGCGTTACACATGGGTCATGCGTTGAATAAAATTCTTAAGGATATTATCAACAAGTACAAACTGCTACAGGGACACAAGACCGATTATATTCCTGGTTGGGATTGTCATGGACTTCCTATTGAATTAAAAGTTTTGCAGAAAATGAAGTCTAAGGAGAGAGAAGGCTTAACCCCTCTCAAACTACGACAGAAAGCCAAAGAATTCGCCCTAGAAGCACAACAGGAACAATGTGCCAGCTTTAAACGCTATGGTATTTGGGGAGACTGGGAACATCCCTATTTAACTCTCACTCCCGAATATGAAGCAGCCCAAATTGCCGTATTTGGGGAAATGGCACTCAAGGGTTATATTTATCGAGGATTAAAACCCGTACATTGGAGTCCTTCTTCGCGGACAGCTTTAGCAGAAGCGGAGTTAGAATATCCTGAAGGCCATACTTCCCCTAGTATTTATGCAGCATTTCCTGTAACCAGTTTGGGAGAAGGTGCAAAAGAGGAGGACGCGATGTCGGAGGCTTCATCCGACATTCCAGCCGTCCGTTTAGAAGAGTATTTACCTAATTTAAATGTAGCTATCTGGACAACAACACCCTGGACAATTCCTGGTAATTTAGCCGTTGCGGTTAATGGGGATTTGGAATATGCAGTGGTGAAATTAACCTCTCTCCTAAAAGACAAGAGTGGCTATTTAATAGTCGCAAAAGATTTAGTAGAAAGATTATCGGCGACCCTGGAAACCGAATTGACCATTAAAACCACTGTTAAAGGAAAAGCATTAGAAGGAATTACTTATCGTCATCCTCTATATGAGAGAGAAAGTAAAGTAGTTATCGGTGGGGATTATATTACAACTGAATCAGGTACGGGTTTAGTACATACTGCACCAGGACATGGACAAGAAGACTATATCACGGGACAGAAATATGGTTTACCGATTCTTTCTCCTGTAGATGATGCTGGAAGATTTACCGAAGAAGCAGGGAAGTTTGCAGGGTTACAAGTAGTAGCTAAAGGAAATGAAAAAGTTAGCGAAGCTAATCAAGCGATTATTGATGCTTTACAAGAAACTGGTTCATTACTCAAACATGAGGAATACGCCCACAAATATCCTTATGACTGGCGTACTAAAAAGCCGACAATCTTCCGCGCTACTGAACAATGGTTTGCTTCTGTTGAAGGTTTTAGGGATGCAGCATTAGAAGCAATTAAATCTGTTACTTGGATACCCGCCCAAGGAGAAAACCGTATTACTCCTATGGTAAAAGATCGTAGTGATTGGTGTATTTCTCGTCAGCGTAGTTGGGGTGTACCGATTCCTGTATTTTATGATGAAGAAACCAATGAGGCTTTATTAACAGAAGAAACTGTTAACTACGTTAAAGCGATTATCGCTGAAAAAGGTAGTGATGCTTGGTGGGAATTATCTGTAGAAGAATTATTACCCGAATCTTATCGCAATAACGGGCGTACTTATCGCAAGGGTACAGATACGATGGATGTTTGGTTTGATTCTGGTTCATCTTGGGCTTCTGTTGCTAAAGCTAGGGGTTTAAAATATCCCGTAGATATGTATCTTGAAGGTAGTGATCAACATCGGGGTTGGTTTCAGTCTAGTTTGCTTACCAGTGTTGCAGTTAACGACATTGCACCCTATAAAACTGTATTGACTCACGGTTATGTAGTGGATGAAAAAGGCTACAAGATGAGTAAGTCTTTGGGTAATGGGGTTGATCCGAAAGTTATTATCGAAGGTGGCAAAAATCAGAAACAAGAACCTCCTTATGGTGCAGATGTTCTCAGGTTATGGGTGTCTTCGGTAGACTATTCTACTGATGTGCGTATTGGTAACAATATTGTTAAACAATTAGCCGATGTTTATCGTAAAATTCGTAATACCGCTCGTTTCTTATTGGGTAACTTACACGATTTCGATCCTAAAACTGATGCAGTTGCTTATGCAGACTTACCTGAATTAGATAAATATATGCTGCATCGGATAACAGAAGTATTTGCAGATATTACCCAGGCTTATGAAAGTTATCAATTCTATCGCTTCTTCCAAGCCGTACAAAATTTCTGTGTGGTAGATTTATCTAACTTCTATCTCGATATTGCCAAAGATAGATTGTATATCAGTAGTGCAAATTCTTTCCGTCGTCGTAGCTGTCAAACAGTATTAGCTGTTGCTGTAGAGAATTTAGCTAAAGCCATTGCACCTGTATTGTCTCACATGGCAGAAGATATCTGGCAATCTATTCCCTATGATACTGGTTATAAATCAGTGTTTGAATCTGGTTGGGTGACAATTAAAGATGAATGGAAAAAGCCCGATATGGCGGAATTTTGGACACAAATACGTAAAATACGTAGTGATGTTAATAACACCTTAGAAGGGTGGCGGAATCAAAAAATAATTGGTTCTTCTCTTGATGCAAAAATTTTACTTTACATTGCAGACAACGAATTAAGAAATAAGCTTGTTTCTTTTAATCCTATTGATTCTTTAAATTCTAAATCTGTTGATGAATTGCGTTATTTCTTTTTAGTTTCTCAAGTAGAATTATTGGAACAGCCTCCTAGCGATAATCAAGGAAATAAACTTGATTTTGATATTGTTGTTGATGTAGCAAAAGCCGATGGTGAAAAATGCGATCGCTGTTGGAATTATTCCACTACTGTAGGTCAATTTAAAGACGATCCGACAATATGCGATCGCTGTAATAGTGCGTTGAAAGGGGAGTTTTAATTATTAGATAAATGTGGGGGGAAAGGGGTAACTTATTTACCTCTACAATTCCACCTTGAAAAAACAATAGTGAGGAAAAGAAATTTTACCAACTGGAAAACAAGGGATTACCTGCATAATCCTATGTCAATCGTTAACTAATACATTTACACCAATTTTTATCGTTAGAATAGACGAAAGAACGAAAAATGTCTTTATCTTGGCAGGAGAGGATATTCAGATAGAAATTTATCCTAATGGCTATTGGAGGTTTTTATAATGAAAGTAGATTTTAGTAATATGACCAAAGCAGAGATCAGAGACTATTTAGTTAAACATCCTAGCGATAAATCTGCATTTGAAGCCTTTGTTAACACTTATACTGCCGAAGCTACTTCTACAACCTATCCAATGGCAGAATCTCCAGAAGCTATACAAGAAGTTGAGAATTTAATTAGACAGAAAGTTACTCAACCTGAAAGTGATTAATATGTGCAATTTGCATCGCTGTTGGAATTATTCCACTACTGTAGGTCAATTTAAAGACGATCCGACAATATGCGATCGCTGTAATAGTGCGTTGAAAGGAAAGTTTTAATTATGAATGAGGGTTGGTTGAACAAGTTTCAAACCTTTAGCCCAAGGAAGTTACAGATATTTTGCATTAAATTAAAAAAGCGATCGCTTTAACCAGGGCGATCGCTATAATTTTATGACGTTTCAAATTAGTCAGATATTAATCTGCAAAGAACTTAACTTCTACAGTAAAAGTACCTTCGTCTGTTGCACCATGCTTATCTTCCACTGTATAGTTGAAGGTAAATGTGCCAGCGTCATCTCCAGCGGTGTATTCTACCTTACCATCTACAAGTTGAGCCTCTCCACCAGTTACATTACTGATTGCCGTAACAGTTATTTCTTCAGTTGTTAGAGTACTAGTATTTAAGTTTAAGTCTGGGTCTGTAATATTAGCTACAATATCCAGAGTATCTATAGTAACTGTATTGCCAACGTAAACTTCAGGAATATCGTAATTGTCAAGAGCAACAGGTGGCTCGTTGGATACCCTAGCTGCTCCTTCTCTAAATTCTAGGTCTGAGGCAGAGAATGTATGATTATCCGATTCAAATTTTGCGCCACCTTGAGGATCAGTAGTCTCAAAAACTATTTCATCATATACTTGTCCATCGTCAAAAAAGATATTAACAAAGGCAAATGGTTCATTCTGATGACCAGTGTTACTACCTGAATAAGCTGGATTTCCATAGTAGGCAGAGGTATTATCTACATTAGAGCTATCGATAAAGCTTTTCAAATCAGATGTCAAGAAAGTTGCTACTTCCGAACCATTGTTTTTGAAAGTAAGTTTATTGTGAGGATCTCCTGCTGACCACCAGAAACCAAAGAACTTTTGAGCTTCGTTTACTCTGACTCTGTAGCAGTTAGCTTCATTACCATGATTAGTAATGTATTGACTTCCTTGCGCTCCACCCCATTGATCGGCATCTTTAACATTCAGGCTTCCTTCATAAGTATAGGTGGTAGCTCCATTAGTTTGAGTAAATCCATTTGTTCCTTTAACATTTGCACTATTGAAATTAACTTCAAAAACAGGGCCTGATACTTGCTTTTCTTGAACTCCTGGATGTTCTATAGAGACGTTAATTCTGTCAAAGGAACTTGAACTTTCTGAAGTGCTACAATAATATTCTTCTTCGACATCAGTACTTGGTTCGGGTGGTTTTGTAAATACTTGTGATGCAGTCATCCCTGTAGGCACAAAAATTCCACCGCTAGAAATTAGGTCAAGACCACCTTGACCGGAATCAGAAGAAGTATTAGTTGGAAAATCAGTAAGTCCAACGAGATCGTGATTGGCGTTGATATCATTAGGGAATAAAGCATATCCATAAATAATATCGTTGGTTTGAATACCCAGAGAAGCCAAAGAGATAAAAACACCTTTAATTTCTTGTGAACCAACAGTATCAGAGGGTCTTAAAGCAGACCAAGATGGATCATTTTGTAGAACTGTTGTATTAATATTAATTCCAGAACTACCCCATGTACTAACCGGTACAGATACCAAATTGCCAAATTCAGTTGGTTTGCCGTTAGCATCGACTGCTGTAATCGGAGCGATTTTAAAAGGATCGTTACCTCCACGTTCTAGCAGAAGAAAACCAACTTTATCTACGTATTCCGATTTAACTAATGTTCCTTCGGGAATTAAAAAATCAACCCGCTCAATATTGTTATAATTAACGCCTCCTTGGTTAGCAAAAACATTATCTGTTCCAGCGTTAATGTAAGGGCTTCTAACAGCCTCTTCCATTGAGTTAATTTGAGAACTTATAACTTGATTATTATTAGAACCTCTTTCTAAGAAAAAGATCTGTCGCTCTCCCGAAACTTGATTATTATCAACACGACGAAACTTGACTTGATTGACCAGCTGTAAAAGCTCATAATTATCATTGCCAACAGTAAATCCTGTTAGTTTACGGTTATTGCCAGTACCAAAGTTCATCGTAAAAGAGTCGGTTTTACTCCATTTACTAGTGGTAGGAGCTCCAACAGTTGTAACACTACTTGATGTAGCAGGGACATTTTGAGTTTGTAAACTACTAATTCCTATCGGAGCAGAAGAGCCGCTAACACTGCCGTTTCCAGAAAATCCTGATTTTACTCCTAATGTTATTGGCATTAAGATTGCTAAAAAAATTGTAGTTGTCAGTTTTTTAAATTTAGTGATATTGAACATTTGTGCTGTTGAATCCTTTTTTATTTAATAGTTTTTGTAATTAGTCTTTTTGGAAATTAAATTTCAATGATTGGTTAATTGCTTTAGTATCCCAAAATTAACAGTTGGTATCTGTTAAAGTAAATTAAGGAAAACACTGATTTTTTTATTAAAGCCGAGATAAAGCAAATAAAAATAAAGTTGATTTTAGTAAATTTTTAACCAATCAATACCTTTTATTGTTCAAGTACGGTAAATACTGATTATTGATTTAAAAATTCAGTTAAGTTTAACAATATATATTTAGTTTCTTTAGTTACCAAGAAAAAATAATTGATTTTAATCGATTTGTTCTTGTGATCTAGATCGATTAATACCAATTTGATTCAATCGTGAGATAGATTGAATAAGTAATAAATAATAAGTAAGGCTCTTCTAGACTAGTTATAGTAAAGAGGCGTTGGCTAACTACTCTAGCTTTGTATAAAATATCTGCAACACGAAAAGCATTGTCCATTAAGCATTATGGAGGTTGTAAGTACAATAAGAGACGGTCAAAGACTGGTAAATTTGCTCCAAAGCGATCTAGCTTAAATTAAGAGAAATTGCTGATCCTTCATCTCACCCAATTAAGTCAAATGACCGATGCCTCGCAAAAAACCCTATATCTATAATTGCATATAGATACTTCTCGAACATCTCCGGGACTTAACCAGTAAGAAATCATAAGGTGTAAGTCCTGGTTTTATTTTTTACCTCCTATAAAATATAAAATAACTATTGTAGTTATCTAAACTTTTGAGAATTGACCAAACAAAGACTTGATGTTTTGTTAGTAGAACTCAATTTATGTGCTTCTCGTTCTTTGGCACAGCGTTTAATTAGGGCAGGAGAAGTCAAAGTCAATCAACAGGTTATCGACAAACCAGGAACAGAAGTAGAAGTTAGTGACAAAATTGAAGTCAAACAAAAACCTCCTTATGTATCTCGTGGTGGCGAAAAATTAATTAAAGCCCTCAAAACTTTTGAGATTAATGTCAAAGATCGCATTTGTCTCGATGGGGGTATTTCCACTGGAGGGTTTACCGACTGCCTGTTACAATCAGGGGCTGAACTTGTTTATGGGATAGACGTAGGTTATGGACAAGTAGCTTGGAGTTTGCGTAACTGTGATCGCGTAATTCTGAAAGAAAGAACTAATTTTCGTCACTTAACTGCTTCTGACTTATACGGCGATGCCACTCCAGCTAGCTTAGGAGTAATGGATTTATCTTTTATTTCTCTAACTAAAGTGTTACCAACTCTCTGGAATTTGTTGGTATTTCCCAAAGAAGTTGTCTTGTTAGTCAAACCTCAGTTTGAAGTAGGTAGAGAAAAAATAGGTAAAAAAGGAGTAGTTCGGCACCCTAAAGACCGTGCCAGTGCAATTTTTCAAGTCTGGCAAGCTGCGGCTGCATTAGGTTGGCAATATTCTGGCCTGACTACCTCTCCTCTCCAAGGACCTGCGGGAAATATAGAATATTTATTATGGCTTAAGGCAGATAAGATAACTACGCCTCTGAGTTTACAGGCGATCGAGCAGATCGTCGATGGGTTAAAGTAAAAAATAACCATGTGTCGGCATCTGATTACAACAGAAAAGATTAACTAATTAAAGTATCTTTAGCACCTTTTGAACGAACTGTTCTCTGTACTTGTTCTTCAACCGTTTCATTTTCTCGTGTTGCAGTAGAATCTATTTTAATCAGGATTTTCGGACCAGAACTTGCCAGACGTACCACCATCCCATCGCTTATTGGTGCTTGTTCGATTCTCTCTCCGTCAATATAAGTACCGTTTGCTCCTAAATTAACCACTTCCCATTTTTGTCCGATTTTTCTAATTTCGACATGATGCCGCGAAACAACAGCACTATAAAGTACTACTTCATTATTGGTAGAGCGTCCAATTTTGATACTAGATTCGGTATGAAAAGTCCAGCTTTGAACTGCTACTGATTGAAGGGGATGTAATAAAGTTAAAGTAATCACAGATTTGCCATCTTAGAAAACGTCGTTATCGTTACAAATTTGCCAATGTGTTCTGGAAATTTTGCCCAAAATTATTGTTTTTGGTAACATTTTGCTTGGAGAATAGGCAGAAGAAAAAACAAAGTAAATTTACAACTTCAATATTAGCCGATGGTTTTCCATCGTGAAATGTTCGAGTTAGTAGACCAGCCAACAATTATGATTGACTAGCAACACTCTAGCCTGTTATATGTACACAGAATAACTGAAAATTTACTTAATTGTGGTTTTAAAAATGATTTAAGGAAATAAAAATAATGACTGAACTTAACGCCAATTTCTATTTTCCAAATCCCTAATCTGCCGTTCTAATCTGTCGATACGTCCTCTTAATTCATCTAATTCTGACTGGCGGGGAACTCCTAAATCTTGCAGCATATTTTTAACTTGTCTTTCTACCTGTTTTTGAATGCCTCCAGATTCAGAATTCAGTTGACCCATCAAATCATCTACAAAAGCTTTGGCTTGCTCAGAGTTAATTTTACCGTCTTTAACCCACTCATCGCTGACTTGTTTGATTTTCTCTGCTACCAAAGAAGTTGTACCGATACCCACCATTAATAACTGTTTGAGCCAATCGTTATTATCCATAATTATGTTCCTCAAGTTTATTTACCATGCTAGTAAATTGTAGAATAGCCTAAGAGAAATATGTTTGCTCAGAGTAAGATTTTAAAATTATATGGTTATTGAATGGCTAAAATTTCGAGTTGTCCCCGAATTGCGAGAAAAGTTTATTAAGCTAGATAAAGAAATTTGGACGACATCACTGGCAGATTATCCTGGATTTTTAGCAAAAGAAGTCTGGATCGAGCCGACTGCGTCCGATGAGGTGGTCTTTACCATTCGCTGGCAAAGTCGCCAACAGTGGAAATCTATACCTCCAGAAGATTTAGCGGCAATTGAAACTCAATTTTCCGCAGCTATGGGTTCAACTAATTACCAAATGCTCGAAAGCAAAGAATATCAAATACGTAAGTTTGCCGAACATACTTCCTAAAATTCTCATTATCGCAATTGATTACTCATGCTAGAATGTCCTCGCTGTCACCACAAAGTCAAACCTGACGCTGTTACCTGTCCTAAATGTAACAATCAGTTAAAAGCTTTTGGACATCCCGGTATTGACTTATACCAGGCTACAGATAGAGGTTGGTTATGCGATCGCTGTATTTATCATGAAGATGATAGCTGTAATTTTCCCCAACGCCCTTATGCTAAAAGTTGTACTCTGTTTCACGATCGCTCTGTTCCTTTATTTGAAGAAACTATAACTTTAAAAAAAGGGGGAATTAGAGGATTTAAAACTTGGTGTTTCCGCAATCGAGGTTTAATTGCGATCGCCGTGTTAATTTTAATTAGTGTTGTGCTGGTGTTATAAAATCAGGTTGATTTTTCTTGATCAGCACTAGGAATAGTGGCAATCGGCTCGGTGCTAAAATCAACGTGAGACTGATAACAGGGCAAATCGAACCAAAAAGTAGTACCTACACCAACTTCACTATCTAGATGAACTTGACTATTATGTTTTTCGATAATGTTGCGGACAATTGACAGCCCCAAACCAGTACCTTCAAGGGTATGAACGCGATTTTCTACGCGAAAGAAACGTTCAAAAATTGCTTCTTTATCTTCAGGAGAAATTCCAATTCCTGTATCTGCTACTTCAATTCTAACTTGAAGTAGCTCGTAGCGATCGCTTGGCTTGGGTTCGACAGTATAGGCGCGAAGGGTGACTTTACCGCCTGCATTGGTGAATTTTAAACTATTGCCGACTAAATTAGTTAAAACTTGCAATAAAAGATCGTAATGCCCCAAAATAGTCGGTAAATTCGGCTGTATTTCTCTCTCTAGTTTAATTCCTTTATCTTTAGCATTTAATTGGTAGGTTCTGAGGGTTTGCTCAATTAATTGAATAGAATCTATTTCACTAAAGTTATAGGTTCGAGAAGATTCGAGACGAGACAAATCGAGAACGTCATTAACTAAACGAGTCAAACGATCTGTTTCGTGGTTAGCAGTTTCCAAAAATTCTTTTTTTTGTGCCTCAGTTAAATCGTCTCCATATTCAAACAGAGTTTCGATAAAAGATTTAATATTAAACAGAGGAGTTCTCAATTCATGAGAAATATTACTAATAAATTGGCTTTTAGCTTCATTTAGCTCGACTTCACGAGTAATATCCTGTATCGTCATCGCGATACCTTTAACTTTCTCGCCACCACTATCAAATACTCTAGTTAACACTACCCTTATAGTTTTCTCTACGGGTTTGGTTAAGGCAATACGATATTCATCCCGATGAGGTATAGCATCTTTATCTGGAGAATTTGGGGCTAATTCTCGATCTCTATCTTCTAAAGATTCGGCTTCCGATTGAGTAGCCATAATTTCATAGAGAGGTTTAGTCAGCTTCACTGTTAATTCTGAAGGAAGACGATGTAAAATATTATCCCCAAGGGCATCTTCCGACCAACCAAAGATTCTCCTGGCAGTAGGATTAACTAGAATAATTTGCATATTAGTATCGATTAACAATGCACCATCAGCAATGGTAGATACTAGAGTTTCTAATTTGGCCTTTTCGGCAGTTAATTCTTCGATGTTTTGTTCTTCATATTTTTCTAACCTTTCTGCCATCAAATTAAAACTGGCAATTAATTCTCCTAATTCTCCTCTTAGGGGCAAATCGATGCGCTGTTTGAAGTTTTTCGCCGCAATATTTCTGACACCAACTAACAGTTCTTTAATCGGTCTGGTAATCATTAAGGCATTAAACACATTACCTAAAATTACCATTGCCCAAATCGTAATAAATACAGAAATTGTGACATCCCTAGTCAGGTTAGAAGAAGCGACGATTGTCGGGTTGGGATTGATCCCCACTGCCAAAACTCCTAAATATTTGTCATTGTGTCGTAAAGGGACAAATACATCAGTAACCTTACCATTTGCAGTCATATGCTGTCTTACAAAAGGTAAATCACTGTTTTGGGCGTAATTATAAGGTAACTGGATATGGCGTTCGATAGTTAAAGAATTTTTAACCTCTGCCTGGGAATAGGGAATACCAAAAAAAATGCTGCCTTCTTCGTTGGCATAAATCAGATAGCGAATGCTAGAAGTACTGCTGTAAAAGCGACTGGAGAAGCGAGCCAAACCAGTTAAATCATTTTCTGCCACTAGTGGGGCAGCATTAGCAGCTAACAATAACCCTAAATCACTACCAAAGCGAGTATCATTGAGGCTCGCATCTTGCTGAATGGTATTCACCGCCCAAAAAGTCAAACCGCTCATTACCAAGGAAACTACTAAAGTAGCGGCGGCCATAAGTTTAGTTTGGAGGGTAAATTCCGACCACCACAGAGCAATAATTTCTTTAATCTTGGTAATAAAGGTCAACAAGGTAAAAGTTCGTTTAGCTAACTAGGTATAAATTACTGGATTATAGTTTATCAAGGAAAAAGGCAGTTATCAGTAATCAGTAGAAACCAGTAATCAACTCATATCATAACCAAATAAATTAGCATCTACTTCACCGAGATCGATATCGCTCAAACCATATTCCTGCCAACGTCTATCCACCATTGCGGCCACATCAGCATCAGATTCTAAAGGTTCGCCCCACTCATGATTGGTTTCCGGAGGTATTTTAGTAGTAGCATCGATACCCATGCGTCCCCCCAAACCAATTTTCTGACTAGCAAAATCCAGTGTATCAAACGGAGTATCGGGGATAATAAACACATCGCGGGAAGGATCTACTTTAGAACTAATTGCCCAAACTACCTGACGAGGGTCACGAATATTAATATCTTTATCTACTACAATAACAAACTTGGTATAAGTAAACTGCGGTAAAGCACTCCAAAAAGCTAAAGCTGCCCGCCTGGCTTGTCCTGGGTATGCCTTGTCAATAGAAATAATAGCTGCTTTGTAACTCAAGGCTTCCATGGGCAGGAAGAAATCAGTAATTTCCGCAACTTGCTGACGTAAAATTGGCGTGTAAATGCGGTTGAGAGCGATCGCCATCATTGCTTCTTCTTTAGGGGGACGACCGCTAAAAGTGGTGAGGTAGACGGGGGCTTTACGATGAGTTAGACAGTGAAACCGGATTAAGGGAGAATCTTCTACTCCGCCATAATAACCCATGTGATCGCCAAAAGGCCCATCGGGCAGAACTTCTCCTGGTGTTATCGTTCCCTCCAGGACGAATTCTGAATCTGCGGGTACTTCTAAATCGACGGTTTTACACTTAGCTAATTTAACTCCACTACCGCCATACAACCCGGCGAACAACCATTCAGATAGATCTACAGGGATAGGTGTAGCAGCGGCCATAATAATGAGAGGATCTACCCCCAGGGCGATCGCAATTTCAAGTTTTTTTCCTGCTTCGGCGGCTTTGCGGAGATGTCGCGCCCCTCCTCTTACCGATAACCAATGAACGGTCATGGTATTTTTAGACTGTAGCTGGAGGCGATATACCCCGACGTTGGGAGTACCGGTTTCTACATCTTTAGTAATTACCAATCCCAGGGTAATTATTTTGCCTGCATCCCCAGGATAGGGACGAATCATCGGAATTTGAGTTAAATCTAAATCTTCTCCTTCAATGATGACTTGCTGACAGGGAGGGAAAAAATCTCTTCCAGGTTTGGCTTTAATGACATCAAATAGAACTTTACCAAAATCTACTGCTTGGGATATTTTTTTCGGTGGCTTGGGTTGCTGCAACATTGCTAGTTTTGACCCCAAATCTTCTAACTCTTCTGGGGTTTGCATATTCATCGACCAGCAAATACGTTCTACCGTACCCATAAGATTAACCGCTACGGGGAAAGGTGAACCCTTGACATTTTCAAATAATAGCCCAGGTCCTCCTGCTTGCAGCATCCGATTAGCAATTTCGGCTATTTCTAAATCTGAATCAACTAATGTCGATATGCGTCTAAGTTGCCCCCTTGCTTCTAAAAGTTTAATAAATCCCCGTAAATCTCTAGCCATAGTTAAGAAATATAAAGCGTTATATATTTTAGTCTAGGTTAGTAGAGGGACAATCTTCAATTAAATCGATTTCTAATTCATCAACGATCGCATCTATAATGTGATGCAATGCCTCCAAAAAAACCTGTTCTGAACCTGAATCAAGAGCATTGAGCAGATATTTTCGAGCAAATCTCGGTTGTACTAAGAGCTTCGCTATTTTTGGCTGATTGGGTTGATTTTTAATCATCCTTATGAGTATTTATCTTCATTAAGATGATTTGATTATGAGCTAATGGGTAGACAAATTTCTTCCGCCATTTAGCTGAGAAAAAAATACAACTATAGGATTTTGTAGTATTTTTTAAATATTTACCAAACGGCGTTAATATTGCTAATTAACTTCAAGTAAATCTATTTACCCGATATTGAATGGCTATCATTCTTACTCTCAGTGTTCTCACTTTAGCCTTAATTGCTTTCGTTTTTGAATGGTTTCCTGTGGACTTAACGGCAATTATGGTAACGATAGTTTTGATGATGCTAGGTTTAGTTACCCCAGAAGAGGGAATCGCCGGTTTTGGTAATACTGCTACCATTACAGTCATGGCGATGTTCATTCTAAGTACAGGAGTAACTCGTACTGGTGCAATTCAAGTAGTTAGAGATTTACTGCTGCAATGGAGTGGCAAAAGCAATTTTCAACAAATTCTAATTATGGGGATAATTGTCGGTCCAATTAGTGCCTTTATTAATAATACAGCAGTAGTAGCAATATTTATCCCGATTATTGAAGATTTTGCCAAAAAACAAGATATTTCTAGTTCTAAACTCTTAATGCCTTTATCTTTTGCTTCTATTTTGGGGGGGACTTTAACTTTAATAGGCACTTCGACAAATATTTTAGCTAGTGGTTTATCAGCAAAATTAGGACAGGGAGAATTTGCCTTATTTCAGTTTACTAAGTTGGGCATAGTAATCTTTTTAGTAGGATTATTATATCTAGCGATCGCAGCACCGAAAATTTTACCCAATCGCAAATCTGCATCTAGTGGTAATCTCAGTCAAAACTACGAACTAAAAGACTATGTAACAGAAGTAGTAGTTACTCCCAGATCGAGTTTAATCGGACAAACTCTAAAAGAAACTGAAATTCAGCGTAAGTTTGATGTTGACGTATTAGAATTAATTCACAATGGCAATCATTTTCCCCAACCTATTGCGGATAAAA
>JBHJNX010000191.1:0-7346 GCA_050330335.1 Pleurocapsa sp.
CAATATCTGTATTGAAGAAATATATAGAAAATCAAAACTCTCCAAATTAAACCCTGACTGGCATTCATCCAGACACCAACCTGTCGGTATGGTGCTGGATGAATGCCAGATTAGCTAAATCCTGGTTTATCACCTTGTTTACCACCTTCAATAGCAATGATTGGTTTAGTTGGATGTATGGCAAGCAAACCGATCTCGCCACTGTTAATCTTAATATTATCCCACAACCACTGAAAATTTTCGAGATCGTAAACTTTCAATCCGAAAACGCAGAGAGCGCCAATTGCAATAATCAAATATCGATTCAAAACAATTGCTACTTGGTTAATGAAACCAAATTCACTTTCTCTTTCAAAAACAAATAAAATATTTCCCTTATCATTTCTTAGTTCCAGACGATGGTAATTATACCAAGCTGCGATCGCCTTATTGTGAAGATAACCGATAGCACGAGGATAAAGAAGATCGAGATTTTGCATTGTGTCATGCTAATGTTAAATCATTTGCGATCTTGTTAGTTGCTAAGACAAACTCTACAGCATCGGCGATCACCAAGAAAAAAGAAATTAGGTATATTCTAGAAAAAATAGACATAAACTCCGTAGATTAAGCGAAAATAAGATGGCGGATATTCCTCAAGTCGGACAACCAGCTCCAGATTTTACTGCTCTAGATGAAAATGGTAATACGGTTAGTTTAAAAGATAAAAGCGATCGCTGGTTGGTATTGTATTTTTATCCCAAAGACAATACTCCTGGTTGCACTACTGAGGCTCAAGAATTTTCCGCTTATCAATCTCAATTTAATCAACTAGGTGCAGATATTGTTGGTGTCAGCCCTGATTCTGAACAATCTCACTGTAAGTTTATCACCAAACACGATTTAACCATTCAACTTCTGAGCGATCCAGAACATGGAGTAATTGAGGCTTATGGTGCATGGCGGTTAAAAAAATTTATGGGCAAAGAATATATGGGAGTAGTGCGATCGACATTTTTAATTACACCAGATGGTAAAGTCGCCGAGATTTGGGATAAGGTAAGAGTTAAAGGTCATGTAGAAAAAGTATTGACCAGATTGCAAGAATTGACCGACATCATTTAACATTTATTAATTACTATCTTATTTTTAACCATTTACTGTTTACCGTTTAATGTTCAATGAATGACAGCGATCGCATAATCCAAAAAACTCTAAAGTGTGATAGTAAACCTTAAAATTATGAGATGCTTCTAATTGATGTTCTAAATCATGTACGGGACACTCATCAATCTGAATTGAAGTACCGCAGTTAACGCAAGTCAGATGATGGCGATCGCTATGAATTGAACTGTATACAGATTCGCCATTAGAAAGGGTACGCACTTGTACTTCTCCTTGAAGCTTTAAAGCCTCAAGAGAACGATAAACTGTAGCCAAACCCATATTTTGATTGCGATTGCGTAATTCAATATAGAGATCTTGAGCCGAAATCGAACGTTTCAGGCTTTGAAGAACTTCGATAATTTTTCCTTGAGAACGAGTGCGCTGCGCTTTCATGATTATTATTTGATAGATTTGTGCTTAAATAATAGACTTATGTTTTTAGTTTTTTCCGTTACTTTGACCGTTTTCTCATATTCTACATTTTCTTATTCTTATTTATCACTTGAAAAATATAGCATTATGTATTTACATGATTGACATTTAAAAAGATTCTTAATTGTTAATTGCTACTTGTACTCTGATGTCAGATTGATGACTTATTTTTTATGGTTTTAGCATTAATTATTTGTATTTTATTGTTAATTATTTTCACAGGTGTCTTATTTATGGAAATTAACCAAAAACGCAAAGGTAGCAAATTATCTTTAGATGCAAATTATTATTTAGCTGATTTGCCCAGTCTTAAAATACAGGAAAAACTACTGTCTTTGCTGGGAGGTAATCGCCATAGTGTCAAGAAAATAATTGATAACATTAAACAAAAATATCCAGGTAAAACAGAACTTTGGTATTGGGAAAAAGCGATCGATGATTTGGAAAAAGATCGCCGCTAATTATACAATCAAGGAGATTATTTTTTTAGGCGCGATCGCGTGATCGGTAATTTTATGGCTAATAAATATCAGGCTCGTATTTATGTTACTCTGCGTTCTTCAGTTCTCGATCCTGCTGGTACGGCGGTTAAGTCGGGATTGCAACAAATGGGTTATCAGGGAGTAGAGTCAGTCAGAATTGGCAAATACATTGAAATGCAATTAACTGCAACCGATGAAGCAACAGCCAAACAACAACTAGATGAAATGTGCGATCGCCTGTTGGCTAATACGGTAATTGAAAATTATTGTTTTGAACTGACTCAATTGGCTACATTATAAAAGTTCAGCAGGATAAAAACTAAATGAAGTTTGGCGTAATAGTATTTCCCGGCTCAAATTGCGATCGCGATATTGCTACTGTCACCGCAGGGTTATTGGATGCACCAACCCGCATGGTATGGCATCAGGAGCGAGATATTTCCGACTTAGATGTAGTGGTGATTCCCGGCGGCTTTAGTTATGGCGATTATCTGCGCTGTGGCGCGATCGCTCAATTTTCTCAGGTGATGAATAGTGTCATCGAACACGCTCAAAAAGGTAAATATGTTTTGGGGATTTGTAATGGTTTCCAGATTTTAACTGAAGTTGGTTTATTACCAGGGGCATTAATTCGCAACCGCGATTTACATTTTATTTGCGATCGCGTCCCTTTAAGAGTGGAACGTAACGACCTAATTTGGACTGCTGGCTATTGTTCCCAACAAGTAATTACTCTACCTATTGCTCATGGAGAAGGACGTTATTATGCCGATGCTGAGGTGTTAAAAGCATTGGAAGATAATAACCAAGTATTATTCCGCTACTGTAGTCCGTCAGGAGAGATCCACCCAGATAACAATCCCAATGGTTCTGTAGATAATATAGCGGGAATTACCAATTTACAGGGCAATGTTTTGGGTATGATGCCCCATCCAGAAAGAGCTTCAGATAAAGCGATCGGTTCTGCTGAAGGGTTAGCTATTTTTACAGGATTATTAAAGCAAATGGCAGTTGCTTAATCGATAATTTTGGCTGGAAAAACCAAACTATTGAGACAATCGACTGTCTTCAGATTGCTGAATCGGTTATCAATCAGAAAAAATTGGAACTTAAGGACGGCAATCCATTATAATTATCGGTTGCTGTATATTTTAGGCGACAGGGAGACCAACCCAGGTAAAGAAACACTGCTAGTCGTCGAGATTGAGTAACAAATAAACCCAGATAAGAGCAATGCGATCGCCAACAACTTCGCGTCGAACTAAAATTGTCGCTACCGTAGGACCTGCTACCCTAGAACCTGACGTTCTGCGTAGATTAATTCAAGCGGGCGCAACCACCCTGAGAATTAACTTTTCTCACGGTACACAACAAGATCATCAACGGGCAATTCGTCTGATTCGTCAAACAGCCTTTGAACTCAATCAACCTGTAGGAATTTTGCAAGATTTACAAGGGCCGAAAATTCGACTCGGTAAATTTGCCTGTGGCACGATTACCCTAGAAAATGGCGATCCCTTTATCCTCACCAGTCGTCCGGTAGAATGTACTCAAGAAATTAGCTACGTAAGTTACGACAATCTTGCTGAAGAAGTCCCAGAAAATGCCACAATTCTTCTCGATGATGGCAAAGTAGAGATGCGAGTCGAAAGTATAGACCGCAAAAATCAGAATCTTCACTGTCGCGTAATAGTAGGTGGTACACTATCGAGTAACAAAGGGGTAAATTTTCCTGGCGTATGTTTGTCCATTAAAGCTTTGACCCCAAAAGACCGCGAAGACCTAATGTTTGGTCTAGATCAAGGAGTAGATTGGATAGCACTGAGTTTTGTTCGTAACCCTCAAGATATCTTAGAAATTAAGGATTTAATTGCCAGTGCTGGTAAATCCATTCCCGTAATTGCCAAAATCGAAAAACATGAAGCGATTGAACAAATGGATGCCATACTCTCTCTCTGTGATGGAGTTATGGTAGCCAGAGGCGATCTAGGTGTAGAATTACCCGCCGAAGATGTCCCTATCTTACAAAAACGTTTAATTGCTACCGCTAACCGCTTGGGAATTCCCATTATTACCGCCACCCAAATGTTAGACAGCATGGTTAGCAATCCTCGACCTACCCGCGCCGAGGTTTCCGATGTTGCCAACGCCATTTTAGATGGTACAGATGCAGTGATGCTATCCAATGAAACTGCCGTCGGTAAGTACCCCGTAGAAGCAGTTCAAACTATGGCCAAAATTGCCCAGCGTATCGAATTAGAACGACCCCCCAATGCTACTCTTAATATTGTTGGCAAACGTTCTATTCCTCATGCTATTTCGGCTGCGGTGGGTAAAATTGCTGCTCAGTTAGGGGCATCGGCAATTATGACTTTGACCAAAACAGGAGCAACAGCCCGAAATGTCTCTAAATTTCGTCCCAAAACCCCAATTTTAGCTATAACTCCTCATGTTTACGTTTCTCGTAGGTTACAGTTAGTCTGGGGTGTAAAACCTCTTTTAGTTCTCGATTTACCTTCAGCTTCTCAAACTTTCCAGGCAGCTATTAATGTAGCACAAGAAAAACAATGGCTCTCGGCAGGAGATTTGGTAGTAATGACTGCTGGTACTTTACAGGGGGTTGCTGGTTCGACAGATTTAATTAAAGTTGAATTAGTTAAAGCTGTTTTGGGTCAGGGGACTGGCATCGGTCAGAGGGCGATTAGCGGCCGTGCCAGAGTAGTTTATCATGCTAAAGAAATTAATGATTTTAACCCCGGTGAAGTTTTAGTCGCTCGTTCCACTAACGCTGAATTTGTGGATATTATTCGCCGTGCAGCAGGAATTGTAACTGAAGAAGATAACTTAACTAGCCATGCCGCAGTTATTGGTTTACGTTTGGGTATACCCGTAATAGTTGGGGTGACAAATGCCACCGAAACCATCCGAGAGGGGTCGATCTTAACCGTAGATGCCAAACGGGGAATAGTTTATTCTGGTACGATGACAGCCAGCGAGTAATTAAGGTAATTTGTTGTTCCTATAGGTCTAGTTTAGTAGAGTTACAAATTGTTTATATTGGTTTAGAGGAATATCAGCTTTAGCAGAAATCATTACTGCAATATGTTCAGGAACAATATTGGTGAAAAATTGCTTAAGTCCCTGTTCTGACATAGAGTTTTCTTCCCAATAGTTGAGGCAAAGATCTTGACTATCAAAATAATGTTTTGATGTTTCTTGGAGAATTTTTTCCACAAATACACCGTAAAGAATATATTCAGAAAAATTCCACTGATTGCAAAGAACTTCAATCCATCCCTTGTGGTGAATTTGTTCTAAATGTTGATGCAATTTTAAAATATTTGGTTTGTACCAAAAAACTAATTGCCCCATATAGTTAGAAGCAGGAAACCCAGGGTCATCTATCCCTAGCAATTTACTAGCATCATAGTACCAGGGTGGTAAATGATTGTTATTTTCTAGTACAGCATCAGGTTCACAAAAAAATCTTACTTGACCATCAGCAGTAATATATTGTTTTAAGTCAAATGGTCGAATAAAAAATACGTCTGAATCAGCAAAAATTAAAACTTCTTCATCAATATATTTGGCGATCGCCAGCTTGATTAATTGTTGAATTAACCACCCTCTTACGGGTAAAGTCTTGAGACTAAACCAAATATTTTTTTTGGTGAAAATTGGAATTTGCAAAATCCACCAGGGTAAAATATCCTCTTTATTAATAATCGTAGTCAATTGATTTTGGAGTTGACTAAATAATGAATAATCTCTGCGGTCTACAATGATATAATGCTTTAAAGCTGAACTAGAAAATTGTTGAACACTTTCAGACAAAAGGCGGCATCTCTCAAAATCTGGACCGTAGCTGGGTGTAATTAGACAGCAATTTTTATTATCCATAAGATTGTCTTATATTCAAAAAGAACAGTTAAACGAAATCATGTTATTGGGCTTTCCAGCCTCCTGTCAATTATTTCTAGAAAACTTTAACTTGAACAAAAAAAGCAAGGTAGCGTGTTGCCGGTTCGTAACCCATTGTAGCAACTGCATCAAAAAGCGATCGCCCTAACTCAAGCGATCGCAGTTTGAATTTAATTTAATTGATAATTACCTGTTACCAAGTAGCTTCTAAGAGAAAGTCTGTTTTTGGAGCATGAGAGCTTAAATTTGCAGGACTATCGTTTACTAGATATTCCCCTACGGAAGTAAGATCGTCAAAGCTACCGCTAGAACTGACTACATCACCATATCCAGCATCTGACCATACCCAATAAAAGCTGCCAAGATCTCTTTCATAAGTTTCATCCCATACTTCTTTGTAAGTATTGGAATTATTACCCCAGCCATTCTCTAACCCTTCACCAAAGTAAGACGCTCCTACTAAAACCGGTGCAGGAAAGTTCATAAGTTGATCGAGATTAGAAGTTACTCCTCCCCTATTCTCAATCTCTGAATAAGCTTGTGTTACGAAAACTATATTCTTCATAGGGTCAGAATTTAAAATCGCCTCACCCTGATTCAGAATCATTTCAAATCTCTGTCCAAAAAAACCAGCAGTGATTTCAATTGGAGCTTTATAGCCAAGTGCTCTAATTTCCTCAATTGCTTTAATAGACTCTTCTCGCCACTTGTTTTCATCTTGATGAACTACTTCCCCCTGAGCATGAAGTGTGACGTAAGACTCGTACTCCTTAATTGTCTCCATGACCTTTTGGTCTTTAAAATCAACGTGTCCTATCGAGACCCAAAGATTATTTTCTATTGCTTGTTCAAATGCACGCTCAAACTCTTCGGGGCGTCCACCTATTAAGCGAACGGCGTTAGCTCCAGTCTTAGCAAGCTCTGCAACATTATCGCCATCTCCATCCGCTAGCCAACCATCTTCATAGGGGTCATTCCACTCACCTGATCCTTGATACTGACCATATCGAACGACATTTTCAATTCCTCTCATTATGACCTTTTCTCCATTTGGATCATAGAGAAATTTTCCATTTACTTGGAGGTGAGATTGATTTTTAGAGTGATCGCGTTCGATATCGCCATCGCCATCGACATCGCCATCGACATCGACATCGACATCGAAAGAATTATCAAAAACTGGCTGTGGTTTAGGTGCTTCTTCTACAAGATTATCGCCAAAAACTAAGTTAGCTGGCTCGATAATATTACCGTTAACTTTATTGGCATTAAAAGTAACAGTTCTGGTTTCTCCTGGGGCGATGTTATCAGTTAAACCAAAATCTTTAATTACATATTTATTACCTTGGTGACTAACAAGTTCTG
>JBHJNX010000192.1:0-10560 GCA_050330335.1 Pleurocapsa sp.
GTTTGTTTGTTGGTCGGGCTTTCCTGAGGTAGCGGATGGCGAAGCGTCTTCGCCATCATTTGAGCGACCGTCCCACAACTTAAGAAGATGGGGAATCCAGCCCGACATTAATGTTGAAATTATATTTACAGTTAAATTTAAAAAAATTTATTGGGAATTCATGTTACTTAACTTATCATCTAATTTATTTAAAATATGTTTTCAATTAATCCCTATTGTCACTTTGAGTTTGCTGTATTTAAATGGTTGCCGGCAGTTACCCAGACAAAAAGATGTTTCACTAGATGTTAGCAATCCCCCCACTTCTAATTCCCCACCGATAATTAACTCTCGCGAAGACACAACAATTGTTTGGCTTAACAACTTTAAATCTACTAATTGGCAACAACATTGGCAGATTAGACCTCAAAAACAATGGGGATTAGACAATATAGAAATTGTTCTTGATCCCAGTGGCAAATTCAAGCAAATCTTGCGAGTTCATTATCCTGCTAGTTCTGCCAGTCCTACCGTACACCGGCGATATAATGTTCCTTTAGGAGGAACTAGTTTCTATGCCAACTTGGGAATCAACGGTGAGGAGGCTTTGCATTTAAGTTATTATTTGCGCTTTGGAAAAAATTTTAACTTCGTCAAAGGCGGTAAATTACCTGGATTATTTGGCGGTAATGGGGCTAGTGGCGGTAATATTCCCGATGGTACGGATGGTTTTTCTACTCGCTTTATGTGGCGCAGACACGGAGAGGGGGAGATTTATGCTTACTTACCTACTAGCTCGAAACGAGCAACATCTATAGGACACGGTAATTGGCGATTTCAAAGCGATCGATGGTATCTTTTAGAACAAGAAGTAATATTAAACGATCCTGGTGTGGCTAACGGTCAGATTCGAGTTTGGTTGGATGGCAAAAAAGTTGCAGAACAAGGTGGGCTGACTTTTCGCCAGGTCAGCCACTTAACCATTGACGGCATCTATTTCTCGACTTTTTTTGGCGGTAGCGATCCTTCATGGGCAACTCCCCAGGATGTATATGTCGATTTTGCCGACTTCTCAGTATCGACAGTAAAAAAAGATGAATAACTATTATGCTACGGTTGCCCCTGGGTTAGAAGCGATCGCTGCTAGGGAATTATTAGCATTAGGTGCTAAGGAAATACGTCAAAATTATGGGGGGGTACATTTTCAAGGAAATAAGGAATTACTGTACCGTGCCAACCTCTGGTGTCGGACTATTTTTCGCATCTTTGTACCCTTGGCTAAAATTCAAAGCTACAATGCCTCAGAATTATATCGCAGTGTGCAAAATATTGATTGGAGAACATATTTAAATCCCAGTATGACTATAGCGGTCAATTGTACTGGCAGCAATAAACATCTCAACCACACTCATTTTACGGCTCTGCAAATCAAAAATGCGATCGTTGACTGGCAAACCAAACAATTAGGAAAACGTTCTAGTGTCGATGTAGAAAACCCAGATATTCTAATTCACGCTCATCTCGACAATAATCGTTGTTTGCTCAGTTTAGATAGTTCTGGTTCGAGTTTACATCGTCGGGGCTATCGTCCTGCGATGGGGGCTGCACCCCTTAAAGAAACCCTCGCGGCAGCTATTTTAGAGATAGCCCAATGGACACCAGATTTACCCTTTGTAGATCCCATGTGTGGTTCGGGTACTTTACCTATAGAAGCTGCTTTAAAAGCCTTAAATATTGCACCGGGATTGTATCGTGAATTTGGATTTCAAACATGGTTAGATTTTGATGCCGGATTGTGGAACAAAATTGAAGCCGAAGCCGAAGACAAACAACTAGCTGCGATCGATGTACCGATTATTGGCAGCGATCGCGATGCTACCGTGTTGCAACAAGCTAAAATGAATGCTCGTAGTTGGGGTTTAGAACAGTATATCCAATTTAGCCAACAGGAATTATCTAGCATTGAAGCACCCGCAGCTCGAGGTATTATTATTTGCAATCCTCCCTACGGCAAACGCTTGGGGGATGAAGCTCAATTAGGAGAACTTTATCGACTTTTAGGAGACACTTTCAAACAAAGATTTACAGGATGGACGGCATATATTTTAACCAGCAGCAAGCAACTATCAAAACAAGTCGGTTTGCGAACTTCTAGTCGTACCAAAGTTTATAATGGCACGATTCCCTGCACCTTACTCAAATATGAAATGTACTAGAATTCTAATTCTTCATCAATACTTAGGATATCGGCAAAAAACGTCCCCTATATTTGCGACGACTGTTGATGTTTTTACCATACTTACCTTTATTGTTAGTCTTGTTATCTTTAGTTGCGTCTAACTTAGCTTGCTTAATTTCCTGTCGATCAATTGAGGGTAGTTTGAGTAATATTCCTGCAAAAAACCAATAATAAACTGCTACAGGATCTGTGTCTAAAGGATACCAATAAGGAAAATAAGTAATAACTAAAATAAACACCCAAAAACTAGCTCCAAAACTACGAATACTTAAAGTTTTAACCGAACGATAGTTTTGAAATGTCACCACTAGTAAATTAGTCATGAAAGCCACTAAAGCCAAAAGTCCTATCATTCCAACTTCTGCCATCACTTTAGGATGATAGGTTTCGATTAAAACCGTAGAACCAAAAGCTCTTGCCGAGTTAGTTGCTTTGCCCAATCCCTGACCAAAAAATCCTTTCTGATTGTTGATGACGTGCTGAAATTGCTTCTCAATAAAAGCTTGAGGAGGAGCAGTATTCCAGCGATCAACGAAGCTATCTACCCTTTCGGTAAAGATATCTGGATTATTAATCGCCAAACCCGTTAAAATTAACGCTAAAACCAATCCCAGAGGTATAAATCGCTTTAAATTAGCTATTTGTCCCGTAAGGATTAATAAAATAATTACGGCAGCAGGAACTAAAGCTAAAGCAATTCTTTGACCGCAAATTACCGAATTAACAAATACCAAAACCAAACCAGCCAAGCCAGTAGTGCGCCATAACCAAGATGTATCGCTAAAAGCTACTGTAAAGCAAATAAAACTATTGGCAATTAAAAACCAAGCCCAGTGCCAGGGAGAGACAAAAGTACCTGGTAAACGAATTTGCCCCTGACTAGGACTATACAGCAACGAACCACCTACAAAACATTTAGATTCCACGCTGGCTCGAAATAAGTCTTGTCCAGATGCATCTCTAGTTCCGGCACATATACCACTAGCCAACAAAGAATATTGAATAATCCCCAAAACACAGCAAATAACTGCTAATAATACTAACAGTCGTCCTAACCAAACTAACTGTTTCTTGCTTTCAATTAAATAGTAAGAACAAAAAGCTAAAGGAATATATCCCAGAAATACTTTCCATCCAATAATTCCCTGCATCAAAGGGCTTCCTTGCTTACAAGGAGTGCGGTAAACAATTCCTGTTTCGGGATTGAGAATTAGAGAGCCATCAGGGGCGCGTAGTAGTTTGTCGTACTCACTTAAGCTATCGCAATAGGGTAAAGCAACTTCTTCATATCCATTAACAGATACCAAAGTAATTAAAGATAAAGTAACCAGAATTGCTAGAGTTACAATTAATCTTCTATCGATAATAATCGTTTGGCGATTGCGGCGGCATTCTTGAATTAGAGCAATCAGAGCGGGAAAATAGAATATGTCTTTGCTGAGTTGAAATAAGATATTGCCTTCACCAAGCCAGTAAGTAATAGTACCGCTAAAAGGAAGATAAATCAGAAAAAACCACAGGGCCAGTCGAGGATAACAGTAAGAGACAACTACACTGGGAATAATGATGATCGCACCCAAAGCTAGTTTGATATCTACTGCTGCTAGGGGTAAACCAATTACTAGGCCAATAATCAAACAAGAAGCAACCAGAGTAATGATTTTTTTTCTTTCTTCCCTAGCTTTGCGTCTCTTTAATAAGCGTTCTTTTAAACTTAAGTTAGATTGAGAATTTTTTTTTCGAGACTTTTTGGTCTTGCGACTCTTGGCTCTGACCATAGCAGTAATAGGACTATACTTTGAAATTGCCATCGGGGCGATCGCACTTGTCGATCATCTTTTCAATCTTGTCCTATGTTTTACCAAACGCCAAGTAATTAATACTGCATCTTCAGTTGTTGAACTTTCTTGGGATTTAAAAATATTAAGGGCCGCAGCAGTAATTTAAACATAATTAATAAAGACTGTAATTCTCCAGGACATTTTCTTTTCTGCCATTGACCGGGACAGCAGTATAGCATTTCGACTAATTTTCGGTGCTGTTCTAGACTTAAGTTGGGAAATTTGACCACCGCGCTGTAAGTTTCGTCGTAAATTGCAGTACGAGTAACGCGACCATCTAAAGTCAGTCCTTGAGGAATTATTTCTAGTTTTATAGAAGTGGCTAGATTTATCGAACGGTCTAAACAGACTTCTATCCCTTCTTCCGAAATTTTTTGAGTTATACCCTCATAGGTTTCTCCATCACTGACGATTTTAATCGCTTGAGTGCGATCAAACCATTCATAAAAACTAGGTTTGGGAAGATCTAGTAAAGTCAATAAAGCAATGGTTAGAGTCAAGAGATTATAACCACTCCACAATAAGCCAAAATTAACACCGAATTCTGGAGGGTTCAATAGACTCATAGAAAAACTAATTAAGGTGGCGATAAATAAAACTACGATGGGAAAGGCTACCGTCCAGTTAAAGTTAAATTTATCTAGAGCTAATCCTTTGGGAGTGACTTTAAAACCCTTGGCAAATGGAGCGAGCATCACTTTAATCACCGTCAAGACTACGGGAAAAGTCTGAACTAAAGAATATATATCAGAAAGAATTATTGATCGCGATCGCCCGTTAAGCCAAGCGAAAACAGTTAGCTGCATGATGTAATAGGGCAGAAAGAGATAAACTATTTCCGAAGTTGTGATTAAAAACGGATTAATACCGAAGAAAATATAAGCTATAGGGACTAATAAGAAAAATAAGCGGGGAATACAGGTAAACCAGTGCATTAATCCTTCTAAATGCCCCAATCTCTGCCATAAATTCAAGCCAGATATAGTTAATGGGTTAGAAGTGATGAAAAAAGCCTGTAAAGTTCCCATCGCCCAGCGCAGTCTTTGGTCGATATGAGCGGTAATATTTTCCGCAGCCAGTCCCGCACTTAATTTTTCATCGAGATAAACTAATTCATAACCATTAGCTGCCAAACGGATTCCTGTAAAATAATCTTCGCTGACTGATTCAGTAGCAAAATAACCGATTTCCTGTAAAGCTCTACGTCGGGCAATAAAAGATGTTCCAGCACAAACTACACTACCAGCACCATCTTTAATCGGTTGCATCAGACGATAAAATACTTCTTCTTCGGGAGTTAAGACCTTTTCCAGTCCTAAATTTCGGGAAATGGGGTCGTGATTGTAAAAGCTCTGAGGAGTTTGAACTAGGGCAATATTTTCTTTCTGAAAAAAACCCACCGTACGGGTTAAAAAGTTAGTGGTGGGTACAAAATCGGCATCAAATACTACTACCAGTTCACCACTAGTTCTTCGCAGGGCATTATTGAGATTACCAGCCTTGGCATGAAGATTATCTGCCCTAGTGATATAACGACAGCCTAACTGTTTTGCCAGTTCTTTAATTTCCGGTCTTCTGGTATCGTCTAACAGATAGATAGTTTTATTTTCATAATCTAGTGCCTGACAACCGATCACAGTCCGTTTGAGAATGAAATCTGGTTCGTTATAAGTGGGAATTAAAATATCTACTGTAGGATTGTATTTTTTTTCTGCAACCGCCACGCTATATTTATCTGCTTCCGGTTTGCGGTTTTTGACAGTAAACATCAACAGGAGTTGAATTGCCCCTCCTCCCATAGCAATAAATTCCATAGCCAAAATTAGCAAACTAAAAGTACCGTCTACAGGGTTAGAGAGATTTAGACTACCAAGCGATCGCCATAAGAAATAGCGAATTAATAAAAACAATAAAACACCAGCAATTATACGACGCGACCAAGACTGGGGTTGAGGAGACAGTTTAATTACAACTTGGGCGAACAAAAATAACACCAAACTAGGTGCTAACAAATAATACTTATTACCTACTTGCGGCGGATTCAACCAGTTAGGAGGGTTTTCTTGGATAAAATGTAACTGGGCAAACAGTTCTGTGACGTGAGTATTACCCAGTAGCCAAGAAAGAGTCAATGCTAGACAAAAACCCAATAGGGCAAAGATAAACATCGTTGTTGTATGTAAACCTAAGCCTGATATTGGCCGCCAGTTAAAAGAAACTTGCTCTCTAGATTCTGATACTGGTTTAAACGTCTGCATAGTAGTTAATATATTTGTAAAATTATGCACAGCTTAACAAAGCATATGTAAATTTTTCGTTAATATAAGGTCTTTGCGAGTTTTTATTTGCTAGTTAACTGAACCTTTACTTTTGGCAAAAAACTGTGACATCTAGCTTGAATTGTTAACTAATAACTAATAACTAATAACTGATTATGGTGCGTTTAAAGCCTTGGCAGTTGGTGATTTTAGCATTACCGATCGCCTTAATTGTTATTTTCTTCTTGATTGCCGCAGGGTCACAAATTCATGACTGGGGTATTAATTGGATTTGGGCGATAATTATTCTGGTGTTTGTAGGTTGGCGTTGGTTATTAGTGAAATGGACGAAACCTGCAATCGCCGAATTAGAAGCGGTGGTAGAAAAGCTAAACGAAGAATTAGCTGCTATCGATCTCAAGCACAAGGCAGATACTACCCAACTGCAAACCAAGCTACAAAAGATTATCGAGGCTACTAGAAATGATGCCCCTATTTGGGAAGATTGGCAGACTTTTTGGCAGCGATGTCAGGAATTAGTAGTTACAGTGGCTCATGCCTATCATCCTGAAGTCAAACGTCCTCTATTAAATATTTATATTCCCCAGGCATATGGTTTAATTCGGGGTACGGTAGACGATACGGATCGACTGATGCAAAAATTGTCTCCTGCTTTAAATCGGGTTTCGGTAGGACAGGCTTATGAAGCTTATGAAATGTATCGCAAATTAGAACCATCCGCCCGCAAGTTAAGTCAGGTGTTTAATTGGGCGCAATGGGTACTCAATCCCGCCGCCGCCACCGCCAAACAGGTAAGTAAGGGGTATAGCGATCGCGCCAACCAAGAATTGTTACTCAATTTGAGTCAATTAATTCGAGAAACGGCTTTGAGAAATTTAGCGCAACAGGCGATCGCTCTTTATAGCGGACAGAACGTAACTCTCCCCGAAATTGCTGCCGAAACTCCCTTACCCCAAGCACAAACCAAAACCCTCAAGGAGATTATCACTCAGGCACGACCGCCCGAACAGGTGGAACGACAACCCGTCAGTATTATTTTGGTAGGACGTACAGGAGCGGGAAAAAGTAGTTTAATTAATACTTTATTCCAAAGCGATCGCGCTGAAGTTGATGTCTTGCCCAGTACGGAACGCTTGCAAAGCTATCATTGGAAAATACAACAAGAAGCAACTCTGACCCTGTGGGATACTCCTGGGTACGAACAGATCGACCGCGCCGAATTACGAGAACTAGTTTTAGATTATGCCACCACTGCTGACTTACTCATCTTAGTCACTCCCGCTCTCGATCCTGCCTTACAGATAGATTTAGATTTTTTACGGGAATTAAAACAAGATATTCCAGACTTGAAAGCGATCGCTGTAGTAACTCAAGTAGACCGCTTGCGTCCCATTCGAGAATGGAATCCCCCTTATGATTGGCAACAGGGAAACCGACCCAAAGAAAAATCAATTCGGGAAGCTACTCAATATCGAGAAGAATTATTAGGAGAGTTCTGTCAGCCGATTTTACCCCTAGTGACAGAAGAGCAAGCTAGCGATCGCAACTCTTGGAATGTTGACAGTCTATCTTTAGCTTTGTTAGAAGCGATTTCACCTGCCAAACAACTGCGGATGGCTCGTTTCTTGCGAGATTTAGATACCCGTAGTGTTGCTGCTGCCAAAATTATCGACCGCTATACCAAACAGATGGCCACAACTCAGGGATTGACTGCTTTACTCAAAAGTCCCGTACTTCAGTTTCTTTCCACCATGACTACAGGAAATCCAGCTTTAGCATCGTTATTAGCACAACAAATTCCCGTCGAACAATTACCAGTGGCGATCGGTAAACTACAAATGGCATACGATTTATTTTTGCTGTTGAGGGATGACCCCAACTTGCGTAACTTCGATCTATTATCTCTCTGGCCCTTATTACTAGAAAACAACGACACAGGAGATCTCAATGCTTGGGCTTTCGGTCATGCCCTAGTAGAATACTGGACAAAAAACCTCACCACAGAACAACTAAGAAAAAGATATCGAGATTATGTAAATAATTAGTATGATCTGAAGCATTATCTAGGTTGATGCGATCGCCGAGAAAAGACAATTAAAGTAGCAGCATATAAATTAATTTTACCGTACGATGATATGTACACATAAAATGTATTTTAATTATGGATACAGTTACCTACACTGAGTTCAGACAAAAGCTAGCGGGATATCTCAACAAAATTGAAGCTGATCGCACTCCTTTAATCGTAACCAGACAAAATGCACCATCGGTGGTAGTGATGAGTTTGGATGATTTTAAAGCATATGAAGCTACTTTTCACTTATTGTCCAGTAAAAATAATGCTAACAGACTCAACGATGCGATCGATGAACTTCTTTCTGGGGGTGGAACAGAACGTCAATTAATTGAAGAGCGATACGCTCCTGCGGATGATCGATCCGTTAATAAAAACGTATTAATACATTAATCAAAGATATTCAAAGAAATCCTTTTGACGGTATCGGCGATCCCGAACCACTTAAATATAATTGGGCTGGATTTTGGTCGAGAAGAATTACAAAAGAACATCGATTAGTTTATGCTGTAGAGCAAGATTCAGTTTTAATCGCTCAGTGTCGATTTCATTATTAAAATTTTTGCTTTTTTGAGAGATTTTTTTGTTGATGAGTGTTGCATATTGAGTGTTTGTCGGTTGTCCCTGTTTCCATGAGCATTAATGGATTTTGTTAAGCTAAATTAACATAAGTGTTGGCAATTTTAATCTAAAAAATAAACTCGTGGAAGCTTGGAAAGTTCTGGATAGATCGACCAAAAAACAGCTAATTAACCTGTTTATCGCAGGCTTATTATTCTGGATTAGCATTACTCTATTTTTACCCACTCTACCTACTTATATTCAATCTATGGGAGGAACTACACAGCAAATAGGTATAGTCATGAGTTGCTTTGCTATTGGGTTAATAGCCTCTCGTACTTGGCTGGGTAAAGTAGCCGATCGCCGTAGTCGTAAAATAGTAATTTTAATTGGAGCTTTAGTCGCTGCGATCGCACCTATCGGCTATTTATTGGTTGATTCTATTTTTGGTTTGGCGCAGGTTAGAGCTTTTCATGGTATCAGTATTGCTGCTTTTACCATTGGCTATAGTGCCTTAGTGGTGGATTTAGCCCCTTTCCAACATCGAGGTACTTTAATTGGTTATATGAATTTAGCCGTACCATTGGGAATGTCTATTGGGCCTGCTTTGGGAGGGTTTTTGCAGTTTCATGGAAAACAATATGTACCCGCTGGGACTGGTTATGAAGTAGTATTTACCCTATCTACAATTTGCGGTATTTCTGCCTTATTATTATCCAGTCAAATTCAAGAATCATTATCGTCGGTAATTAAATCACAGCAAGCAACCGAGGCAGATAAAATTCAACGAAATTTCGGACAATTAATTAAAAATTCGGGTTTCATTGTGCCAACTATTGTTTTGTTATTAATAGGCTTGGTTTTTGGCACTATAGTTGCTTTTCTGCCTTTGTTTATTCAAGAGTTAGAGTTAGATTTCAATGTGGGACTATTTTATACAGTAATTGCCCTGGCTTCATTTACGGTGCGACTATTTATCGGACAGGCAAGCGATCGCTATGGTCGGGGTTTATTTATTAGTGGTGGTTTGGTTTGCTATGTTATTTCAATGCTGCTACTAACTCAAGCTGAAACCCCAATTATGTTTATTTTAGCTGCCATGGCTGAAGGTTCAGGAGCAGGTGTCTTAATTCCCTTAATTTTAGCTTTGATTAGCGATCGCTCTCATGCTAACGAAAGAGGTAGGGTTTTTGCTCTGTGTATGGGGGGTTTTGATGTGGGTATTGCCCTGGGAGGTTTAGTTCTTGGCTCTCTAGCTGCTATTTTAGGAGGCTATCGGGGTATATTTGCCGTAGCTGCCATGTTATCTTTAGTTGCTTTGATTATCTTTGTTACCCAAGGAGGTAAAAATCTACGCCATTCCCTTAGTTTTGCCCTGGGTAAAGCTTCAGATGTCTATGCTTTAAATAAGTAATCACCAAAACCGAATTTTCAGGATGAGAACGGAAGAAGTAATCGTTACTAGTTTAGACTCACATCTTGCACCAGTACAAGTAAACTTAATAATTTAGAGTTGATAATCAATTTATCGTCCTTTTCCCCTTAACCTTTACCCTTTTCCCTGATACCACAAGTCAGTTACGGGGT
>JBHJNX010000193.1:0-24182 GCA_050330335.1 Pleurocapsa sp.
CTGGTTAGTTCTGATCATCACTCTTTTCATCATCGTCATTATTCTCGCCATTATGGACTATATTTCACTATTTGGGATCGAATGTTTGGGACTAACTAATAAGTAATTAAATTTATTTAGTCAAACTTATTTTGCATCTGTAGATAGAGGATTCAGGGCTTTTTTCTCATTAAGATTAAAAGAAATAAACAGGTTTCCTAAAGTCACAAATAATGCAATATAGAACAACTGCTGGATGGTCACTAATTTCTTCTGGGTTGACTACTTTCTTCTTAAAAATTCTTCCTGGTGATTCACTGTGGTGGGGTTTTTTCTTACTAGTTATTGGTGCTATGAGCAAATTCTTAATAAAGATAGGCTGGCTACTTTTTAGCTATATTTATATTTAAATATTGAGCAATATCTATTTTTTACTCTAAATAATTATTAAAAATTACTGAGGCGCAAACTATTGCTAATTGCGCCCATAGATTATCTATTTTAATTGTCAGAAATTATTCAATTAGTCCACCAAATGCACCTTTCAAAGCAGCGATCGCATCATCAGCCGCTCCCCAAATGTTAGCTTCAGGCTCTTCGCCAACTAGTTGACGCACACCGTAATAGTAAATAACTGTTTTTAGCTGTTCTTGGTGAGCGCGGTTTCTAAAGTTTACTTTGTTGATGGAGTCGATCGATTTTTGCAGAACACCATCGGTTGCCTGTGCTGCTTTATGAATCAATAAGCCAGTCATAACTAACTGGTGTTTTAAACCTTCATGCTGCATGATTTTCTCATACAAATCTAGTTGGCTTCCTGACATAACTTCTTCAATCTTCTGTGACATATTAGTCACTGTCTCGCTAGGATCAGAAGACATTGCTAATTCTGTAATAGCTTCCTCAATTGCTGGAATACTTTTGCGATCATCTTTTAGCATATCAGCGATCGCTTTGTTAGCTTTTTCACTATCTTTGGTTGCCTCTAATAATTTTTCTTCGTTAGAAATCATCAGGTTTTGCAACACTTTCATGTCGGCTAATTTAGTGGCGATCGCATTTTTTGGGGTTGCATCTAATGTCGCTGCCATAGTTATCTATTGCTCCTACTTTAAAACCGTATTACTTAACATTTAAAGTGTTACGCGAAATTGCAGCAGAAGCATCTAACTTATGGTTGATCGCAGCCAATAGATAATTTTTATGGCTTTGGGAAGAGATAAAACCGTCAGCATGACCACTAAAATAAACCAAATCGCGGATAACTTAAGCATAGTGAAAGCTCTCGAAAAACAGGAAGTAGCAGATAGCAAGTAGCCCATGGATGACGCGGAGGCTTGCCCTCGAATGGGGGTTTCCTGCACAAGTCAGACCACGTAAGAAGAAACTAATAACTAATAATTAATAACTACCAAGGCAATTTGCTGCCATCCCAAGCAAAGAATTCGCCACTATCTTTTAATTCTAAATTGGCGATAACTTGAGACAGTAACTTAACGGTATGTTCTACGGGAAACAGTTTATCTTCTGGGACATTTTTTTGAAAGGGTTGAGAAAGTTTGGTATCTGTAGTACCTGGATGTAAAGCTACAACAATAGTTTTAGGACATCTGCGACTGTATTCGATCGCTGTAGTTTTCAGCAACATATTTAAAGCTGCTTTAGAAGCTCGATAGCCATACCAACCCCCCAAACGATTATCGCCAATGCTGCCGACTTTAGCAGAAATACAGGCAAAAATACTGCGCTGGGTTGTTTTTTTAAATAAAGGCATTAGGTGTTTGGCTAGCAATACTGCACCAATACTATTTACTTGAAAAGAATAAATTAAATTCTCTGGTTCGATCTGTTTGAGACTCTTTTCTGGAGACAGTTTTCCTTCATAAGGGTCTGTCCCCGCCAATCGCCCCCTGGGCTTGTACGCCCCGTGCAGCACTCCTACACAATAGATCACCAGGTGTAATTCTGTAACCTCTTGCTTTAGAAGCTCGATCGCTTGGACTATTTGAGATTCTACCGTAACATCAACTTGCAGACATTTCAGGCGATGGCCATACTGCTGACTTAACTCTAATAATTCACTGGCTGTTTGGCTTTGACGATAGGTAGCAAAAATTTGCTGAATATTTTCTTGGGGTAATAAAGCTCGAACGAATCCTAAACCGATTCCCTGACTCGCTCCAACTATTAAAACATTAACCTGATCTATTTTCGTTAGCACTGATAATGACTAATTAATTTATCGCCCTTATTACTTTAAAACAAAATCCCTTGTGCAACCAATGTCTTACCACTGTTAGGAGCAAAAATAAATAATTGTTCTAAATCCAATTGAACGGTCAGGCGATCGCCCGTTTTACCCTGCCAATTGCTATCAGTTAAGAGATTTAAGTTTAAATTAGATTCTGGGGGACTGACTTTAATGAGGATTTCCCTGCCTAATGGTTCGATTACCTCAACTATAACTACCAGGTTATCTGGGTCTGAGTTGCAAGGGACAATTTTCAGATGTTCGGGACGAATACCCACATCAAATGTCTTGGACTGACTAGCTTCTAGCTGTTTGGTTAGTTTTGGTGTTAAGGGAATTGATCGCCGATCAAAAATGGTTAAGCGATCGCCATTATAGGTAGCAGGAAAAATATTCATCGGTGGGTTGCCCAAAAAACTGGCTACCATACGGTTCACAGGATGGGCGTATACTGCTTGAGGACTACCTATTTGCTGAACTTTACCATCATCTAGTATCACTACTCGGTCTGCTAGAGTCATTGCCTCTATTTGGTCGTGAGTAACGTAGATTGTTGTAATTCCCAGGCGATCATGTAATTGTTTTAATTCGGCCCTAGTGTCGTCCCTTAATTGTGTGTCTAAATTAGATAAGGGTTCATCTAATAAGAATACTTGTGGCTGACGGGCGATCGCCCTACCTAATGCTACCCGTTGTTGTTGTCCCCCCGATAGTTGTTTGGGTTTGCGCTTGAGTAAATGTTCGATATTCAGCGATCGCGCTACTTCCCTTACTCTTCTTTTAATAGTACTTTTGTCTTCATTACGCATCTTTAGCCCAAATGCCAAATTATCGGCGACGTTCATGTGGGGATAGAGAGCATAATTTTGGAATACCATAGCAACATCTCGCTGACGTGCGGGAATGTTATTCACCAGGCGATCGCCAATGTATAATTCGCCACTGGTAATGGATTCTAGCCCGGCGATCGTTCTTAAGACAGTTGATTTACCGCATCCGGAAGGGCCGACTAAAACCCAAAATTGGCGATCAGGAATCTCTAAGGTAATATTTTCAATTGCCGTTACATTACCAAATTGTCGGGTAATTTCCCGTAAGCTAACTTTTGCCATTGGCCAGATTATTCTTGTTCTAAGATTGTTTTAGCTTGGAGTAATTCTTGTCGGTGTCGATCACTTACTTGAGGATAATGCAAATCTAATTGTGCTAATCGAGTGTTAATGATTTCTGCTACAGCCAGACGAGTAAACCATTTGCGATCGGCAGGAATAATATACCACGGAGCGTATTTAGTACTGGTGTGGTTAAAAACATCTTCATACGCCGACATATAATTTTGCCAAAAACTTCTTTCTGTTACATCACTAGCAGAAAATTTCCAATTTTTTTCGGGACGATTAATTCTGTCTAAAAACCGCGATTTTTGTTCTGTTAAAGAAACATTGAGAAAAAATTTGAGAATAACTGTACCATTATTCACTAAATACTTTTCAAAGTTATTAATTTCTCTAAAACGTTGCTGCCAAATATCGGGATTGGCTTTTTGTTTGGCTGGTAATTGCTGATGTTGTAAAATTTCTGGATGCACTCGCACCACTAACACTTCTTCATAATAAGAGCGATTAAAAATACCAATTCTCCCCCTTTCTGGTAATCCCCTAACATAACGCCAGAGATAATCGTGGTCTAATTCTTCAGAAGAAGGTTGTTTAAAACTAAAAACCTGACATCCTTGAGGATTAACTCCCGACATTACGTGCTTAATCGTGCTATCTTTTCCTGCTGCATCCATTGCTTGAAAGATTAACAATAGAGAATAAATATTTTGAGCATAAAGCACATTTTGATATTGAGCTAATTGTTTAATTCCTGTTTGTAATTGCTTTTTTGCATCATTTTTATTAATAAATTTACTGGTGTATTTTGGATCGTAATCTTTTTCTAGAGAAATATTGCGATCGCTTGGAACTTTAAAACATTTAACATTTATCATTTATCAAACTCGTGCATTCCCATGACTGGGTTTCTAATTAATTAGACTTGTCTACTTACCTATTACTAACCCATTGATTATTGCCGTTGAATATCAAATACATAATTTGTATCGTAGGTGCGAACGTATAGTTTATTATCTTTAGGAATAATATATTCTGGGGCAGTTTTTAATTGTATTTGCTGGAGAATATTGCCAGTATGTTTATCAATTAAATAGAGATAATCTGGTTCGGCAGTAAAACCATAACCGCAAACAATTACGTTATCGATAATCACAAAATTACGAGCATTACAGACTAAAGGTTGACTGCGCCAAATAACCCGATTACTATCGCGATCTAGTGCAGTGAGATAGGCATTCATACCATGAGAAGATTGGGCATAAGTATTGTGACTGTGAGAAAAATATAAAATATTATCTTCGGGAACTATCCAATTAAGACTTTGATTGATATAAGGGCGATCGCTTTTAATATAAGTGGGAGAAATTGCATAATTACTAAAATCATAACCACTAGTAAATTGATGTTTTTCAAGATCGTAAACTAATAAATATTTACTATCAGAAAAATTTTCTCCGTAGACAAAAAATTCTTCTTGAGGATAGCGAATTCCTTGAACTAAGATATTATCTTGAAAATTTTTGAGAACGCGATTAGGAATATTACCCAAAATTTGCTGAAACGGATTGGGAACTTGATAGGTCGGTAAAGTTAAATTATTATCTTCAAACCAAGCTTCATCATCGGTAATTTCATTGGGAGTTTCCGATAACAAAATTAGATTTACTCCACTGGGTTTGATACTAATATTAGTCGGAGCATCTTGTTTAAATGAAGGTATCCCCAACTTTAATAAATCCAGGTTATTTAAATTATTAGGTGGGTCTAAACTATCAGCCAAAGTAGCAGAATAGTATAATTCCCACTTGGATAGCTCAAAATAAGGAGAAGAATGTACGGTAATAAAAGTCATCAAAGCAATAATTACCCGTAAGCTAATAACTTTTTGGGAAAAAGACTTAAAATGTAAATTTATCATTGAAACTATTGATAACTCAAGAATATTTGAATGAATAATCAGTAAAAAATCACTCAGGATTTATATCGCAAAACTAAGGACGAAACAATTATGTTAAAGTTTCGGAAATTCATAATTGTTAATTGTCTAAGTACTAATTAATCGACTGTAAACCTTGATTAAAAATTGACCGCGGTGCGTTCCGTGAGTGTAATCGCGTAAGACGGGAATGGGGAATGGGGAATAAGTAGTAGGTGATTCTATAACATCACGCCTTCTGCTTTCCGTTTTCCCTTTACTGATTACTGATTACTGTTTCTAATTCTTTCCAATCTCGAACGATAATTTTTCCGCCCCTTTGATAAGTTACAATTCCTTTGAGTTTTTTGAACAAACGCACGCATTCTTCATAGGTAATACCAATACTGCGGGCAATTTGATAGTAAGGTAATTTAAAATTCAAACAATCCCCCTGAGCTACAGTATGAGTACCATCGCGATCGCGATAATATTGAATTAATCTTACCAAACGCACCATCGCCCGTTCTGAAATTAAACCATGTACTGTATTGTGGAGTTGTTGCAATCTTTGGTTAAATACTTCTAAAATTCTCAAACTAATTTCTGGTGCATGAGCAATCGCCTTTAATAAAGCCTCGCGATCAATGCTCAATACTTGAGATTCTATCTGACAAATTACCGTAGCCGGAGCAATACCATTACCAAAAATAGCTGGTGCAGCAAAAAGTTCCCCTACTGGGATCAGACGCACTACTGTTTCTTTGCCATTAGAAGCAGTTTTTTTAATTTCCAGCCTACCCGCAATTAAACCATAAAGTTGCTGGGGAAGGCGATCGCCCTCCTGCATAACTATTTCATCCCCTTGATATTCCCGAATATAGCTATAAGGTACAAGACTGATCAATTCTGTGGTAGCTAAATCTTCAAAGATAGAAATTTGTTGTAATTGAGTCAGTGACGGGCAACCTTTAACAATCATGTATAGCAATTAGGAATCAAAATAAATCTTTTTTCCATATCCGAAGATATTACAAAATATATTGGGATTATGCTAGATTTTTGTTGACTGTTGTTAACCTCCGAATTTGCAACTTCATTTAGGAAAATAATATTTATGGGACTATTTAGTCTGGGGAAAAAATCAACTATTCCTTCTCCCGAAGAAGCTTTACCAGGGCGCGATCGCCCTTTGTCTGTACCAGAAAAACACTATGTCAATAGCAATCGGTTAAAACCTCCGTTTCCCGAAGGAATGGAAAAAGCTCTGTTTGGCTTGGGTTGTTTTTGGGGAGCAGAAAGAAAGTTTTGGCAGCAAGAAGGAGTATATAGTACCGCAGTTGGTTATGCTGCCGGACATACTCCTAACCCTACTTATCAGGAAGTCTGTACTGGCATGACTGGACACAATGAAGTAGTTTTAGTAGTGTACGACCCTGCACTTGTTAGCTACCAAGATTTATTAAAAGTATTTTGGGAAAGCCACAACCCCACTCAAGGAATGCGCCAGGGTAACGATCGCGGTACGCAATATCGTTCTGGAATATATGTTTATTCTCCAGAGCAAAAGCAACTAGCCGAAGAATCTCTCGCCGCCTATCAACAGGAATTAACTAAAGCCGGTTATGGCGAAATTACCACCGAAATTCTCGATGCGCCAGAATTCTACTACGCTGAAGAATATCACCAGCAATATTTAGCCAAAAATCCCAATGGCTACTGCGGTTTGGGAGGTACCGGAGTTGACTGCGCCATTGATTATCAAATGAGTAACAGCAATTCAAATTAATCAAAATAGCTATTAAGCTTATCATCCGACAGTTTATTAGTTACTAGCCCTTATCTTGTAAGGGCTTTTTTTTATAGTTCCACCTCAGTTCAGGATAAGATACCTATTACTTATTAGAAAAATCCCCCTTAGTATATCAGGGGGACTATTATGAAGGCTATCGCTGGTTCGATCTCTAACTGAGATGAAAACTTTTAAACTAAGCAGAAGCTGGACGATAAGTTGTTGAAACATCTAAAGCTGGCGTTAAATCCTGTTGGTTTTGTTTGAGTTTGTCGGTAATTAATTCTTTAGCTATATCGAGAATTTTTGCTTGATCTATTGGTTTAGACATAAAAGCTGTAGCTCCAACTACTTTGGCTCGCATCCGATCAAGAATCCCATCTTTACCTGTTAACATAACCAATGGAATATCCTTAAGTTGTGAAACTCGCTTAATTTGAGTACATACTTCATAACCATTCATAATAGGCATCCCGATATCCAAGAAAATTAGATCTGGTTTTTTAGAAATTAAAGTAGGAACTGCTTGAATCGCCTCAGTAATATCGTAGAAATCATAATTTGCTTGGGTCAAAACACTTTTCATTGTCTGGCAAACTTGCTTACTATCGTCTATACAGACAATTAATGGTCTATTGTTATTAGTAGCTTTAGAAGCTAATATTTGCTTTTGAATGGATAGAGAATTGGGAAGTCTAATATCTGGTACTTCAATTAAGCTAATAATTCCTTGGCGAATATAAGGGGCAAGAGAACGAATAAGTAATAGTAGATCTTTATTCATTGTCCAAGCCAGATCTCGTAAAGTAAGTTGCCCATTAAAAAAATGAGTGAAATTATGGTACACAGTTGGTGTAACCATTGTTTGTAGTGATTGTTTTTTCCGAATTTTCGGGGCAAAATTGGGCGACCAATACTCTAAACCAGCTTCAATCCAATTTATCCAATCTTGATGACTCTGTTTTAATATATGCTCTACATTAACCAGAGTAAGAGCATCGTGAAGATTAAAATGCATTACAGAATTATCAAATTCAGCATCGACCCGATAATGCATCGTACCAAAATTTTCTTGTTGCAAGATATCAAATAAAATATCTTGAATTTGTCCTTGAATAATTTTGATTGCTTCTTCCCGTTGAATTAATTTTTGCTTGCTCAAAGAAACGAGTAAATGATAGGTCTGACATTCTAATGGTTTAATATTGTGGAGATCTATTTCTATTTCTAAATTTTCAATATCAGCTCTCGAACAATATTTAAGTAATTGTCTTCTTAAACATCTATTACCATGATGTCCACCATCACAGCCTACTAATCTACCAAGATAAAAGTAGAATGACCAGGAAAATTTGGCAGAAGATTGAATTTCAAATCTGCCACTAAACTCTCTTTTTTTGAGGTAAATTAATTGATCTACCACATTGCTTTTTTGAGAATTAGATATTGCATTGCTAACTGCTTTAATCATGACAATAAATTTATCTAAAATAAATTAGTATTTTTTTATCTTTGTTACTAAGATAAATGCCCAAAGTGAAAATAATAGGGATAAAATCGGGGGGAAATCGGGAAGATTATGAATTGTAATATTTATTAATATAAGTAATGATCGCGATCGCACCTTAATAGAAATTAATTGCTAATTTGGGAGATAAAAAAATATTTTGTTTTTTAATTTAATGGCATAGCAATCTACAATTGACCATGCAAGAACATCAATCTTTTAAGCAACCAATTCCTTCCAGTAATGTCGATGGCAGCCAGACAAATTCTCCTAACTCGATACACTGTAATTGTGCCGAAAGCGAACGGATTTTGCGAGAGCAACTAGAACATTTTTTGTTACTTTCCACCGATTTGCTCTGTATTGCAGGTTTTGATGGCTATTTTAAATGTCTCAATCCTGCTTGGTCAAAAACTCTTGGTTATACTAATGGCGAACTATTGGCAAAACCTTATTTAGAATTAGTTCATCCCGAAGACCTCCCTGCTACTATCGCCGCTATCCAACAACTAGAAACGGGCTGTAACACCATCAACTTTCAAAATCGCTATCGCTGTCGGAATGATACTTACCGTTGGTTGAGTTGGAAGACAATTGTAGATCCACAACAGCAGTTAATTTATTGTGTTACTCGCGATATTACAGAAAACAAGTACAAAGAAAAAAAATTACAAGAAAGCGAAGCCAAACTGAGATTGGCTTTTGAAGCCGCTTGTATGGGAAGTTGGAACTGGAATATCCAAACCGATGAGATTAAATGGTCTAGTAATTTGGAAGCTTTATTTGGGTTAGCTCCAGGAGAGTTTGATGGCTCTTATCAAATGTTTGTTTCCACGATTCATCCAGAAGACCGCAAGCGTGTAGTCAAGACAATTGATAATTGTATTGCTACTAGAGCGGACTACGAACTTGAATTTCGGATTGTCTATCCCAATGGTCAAATTCGTTGGGCTTTGAGTAAAGGCAAAGTTTTTTATGACCAAAACGGACAACCCAGTCAAATGGCAGGTGTAGATATTGATATTACAGAACGCAAACAGCTTGAGGAACGGTTAAGACAAAATGAAGAACGCTGGCAACTAGCTTTAAAAGGAAATAATGACGGGATTTGGGATTGGAAGATTCAAACTGATGAAGTATTTTTCTCCACTCGTTGGAAAGAAATGTTGGGATACAAAGAACACGAAATTACTAATCATCTCGATGAATGGTCTAAGCGAGTACATCCTGAAGATTTAGAAACTGCCATGCAAGACATTCAAAACCATCTTGCTCGTAAGACTGATTACTATATCAACGAACACCGAATATTGTCTAAGGACGGCAGCTATAAGTGGATTTTAGACAGAGGACAAGCTGTTTGGAATGAACGAGGCAATCCCGTGCGCATGGTTGGTTCTCATACTGATATTACAGAACGCAAACGAGCAGAAGCAGAATTAAAAGCTCAAATATTGCGATCGCAGTTATTTGCTGATATTGCCCTTAAAATTCGACAGTCTTTGCAATTAGAAGATATTTTAAAAATTACCGTCGATGAAATCCAAAAACTACTAAATGCTGACCGAGTGCTGATTTTGCGTTTAAAAGCACCAAATACCCTGTATGTAATTCAGGAAAATGTCAAGTCGGGATGGGATTCAATTGTCGAGAAAGGTTTTGTAGATGACTGTCTGGGTGCGGAATATTTGCTCAAATATCCCCAAGGTCGGCTATATAGTATTGCTGATGTAGAAAAAGCCGATATCCATCACTGTTTGACAGAATTTCTGCGTCAGTTTCAAGTCAAATCTAAATTAGTCATTCCCTTACTATTTCAAGAAAAATTATGGGGAACTATTGTCATTCATCAATGTTCTCAACATCGCTATTGGTCTAGTTGGGAAATTGACATCTTACAACAAATTGCCGATCAAATTGCGATCGCTTTAGGGCAAAGCTATTTGGTGGAAGCACTAGCTAACTTTAGTACTAACCTCAAACATCTACATCGCATTAATACGACCAATTATGCCAGCTTTGATGACTTATTTGCCGACTGTCTGGCTACGGGATGTGAAATGTTTGATATGTCAACGGGTATTATCAGTCAGATTGAAGGAGAATCATATAAAATCCAAGCTGTGCGATCGCCACTGGTATTTTTAGAAGTTGGCTTAGAGTTTGAAGTCCAAGATACTTACTGTGCTGCTGTTGTCCAAGAAAACAGAACCATTACTTATACACGGGTGAGTGATATCGAATCAATGCAAACTCACCCAGTCTATCAAAATCTCCAGTTAGAGTCATATATCGGCACTCCTATCTTCGTTAATGGTGCAGTTTATGGCACACTCAATTTTTCTTCCATCCAACCAAGAGTTAAAAATTTTCAGAGTCAAGAATTGGAAGCCATTGAATTAATGGCTCAAAGCATCGGCAAATTTATTGCTGCTTATCAAACTGAGATGCAGCGTCAACAAGCAGAATTAGCCTTGCGAGAAAGTGAAGCTAGATTCCGAACTATGGCTGATAGTGCGCCAGTATTGTTATGGATATCTGGTACGGATAAACAATGTACTTTTTTCAATCAATTTTGGCTCAAATTTACTGGACGTTCTTTAGAACAAGAACTGGGAAACGGTTGGGCTGAAGGAGTTCATCCCCATGATTTTCAACACTGTCTAGAAACTTACGAAACAGCATTCGATCGACGTGAACTGTTTCAAATGGAATATCGTTTACGTCGGGCCGATGGTCAATATCGATGGTTATTAGATTCGGGTATTCCCAGAATAACTTCCAATGGAGACTTTTTAGGCTATATTGGCTCTTGCATCGATATTAGCGATCGCAAACAAAATGAAGAAACTCTCCGCAAACAAGCTGCTCAGCAAGCTGTAATTGCTGAATTAGGGCAATATGCCTTAACTGCCTCTGACTTAGACTCACTGATGAATCAGATCGCTATGGCATCAGCTTGCACCCTGGAGTTAGAGTGCTGTAAGATTCTCGAACTTTTGCCCGAACAAAATGAACTCCTGTTGAGGGCAGGTGTGGGTTGGCAAGGGGGTCTAGTTGGTCGAGCAACGGTTAGTAGAAAGCTAAATTCTCAGGCTGGTTACACTCTCCTCCGCACCGAACCTGTCATTGTTCGCGACCTCCGCACTGAAACACGGTTTAACAGTTCGCCCTTATTACACCAACACAAGATTATCAGTGGCATGAGCATAGTCATTCATGGTAAAAATCGACCTTTTGGGGTTTTAGGTGTTCATAGTACTCAGGCAAGAACTTTTAGTCGAGATGATATTAATTTTTTACAAGCAGTTGCCAATATCCTCTCGACTGCGATCGAACAAAAGCAAGCAGAAATAGCTTTACAAAACAGTGAGCAACGCTGGGCTACTTTAACTGAAACAGTTCCAGTAGGCATATTTATAGGAGATGTTTCGGGAAATTGCCTCTACGTCAATCATAGTTGGTCAGAAATTACGGGAATGACAATTCGAGAAGCTTCTGGCAAAGGCTGGATTGAAGCTATATACCCTGATGACCGCGATCGCATTTTAACAGAATGGTATCGAGTTTCCCAACACCATCTTCCTTTTCGTGCGGAATATCGCTTGATTCATCATGATGGTCAGATTACCTGGGTTTACGGTCAAGCAATTCCCGAAATAGCCGCCGATGAAAGCATAACGGGATATATCGGAACTGTTACAGACATTACCGAACGACTTAAAATAGAAGAAATCAAACGGGCTTTAGAGCGGGAAAAAGAGTTAAGCGCACTCAAACTAAGATTTTTTTCTATGGCTTCGCATGAATTTCGTACTCCTCTTAGTATTATTACTTTTGCCACTCAAATATTAGAAAATTCTGAACCTGAATGGTTGGATGAGAAAAAAATACGCAATATTTACCGCATCAAAAATTCTGCTCAAAAAATCACTCAAATGCTGACAGATGTTTTAATTTTGGCTAGAGCCGAAGCTGAAAAATTAGAGGTTCAACCGACAAGCATCAATTTAAAACAATTTTGTCTACAAGTTCTAGAAGAAATTAACACTACAAGACAAGAAGACCGCATTACTTTAACCTATCAAGGACATAAAGAAGATAAGGTTTATCTGGATGAACAACTATTACATTCAATTTTAATTAATCTTCTTTCCAATGCAGTTAAATATTCTCCTCAAACGGAAAAAGTTATTTTTGAAGTGCATTTACAAGTCAAATCGGTAATATTTACCATCAAAGACCAAGGTATTGGTATTACTCCACAAGACAAACAGCATTTATTTGAAGCATTTCATCGCGGCGAAAACGTTGGTACAATTGATGGTACGGGATTAGGATTAGCGATAGTTAAAAGGTGTGTCGATTTGCAAGGAGGCACAATTACCTACGATAGTTGTTTGGGAACAGGAACGACTGTTGTTGTTTCAATTCCTCTTACCGCCCTTGCCAATTGAATAGACTAACTACACAACAAATGTAATCAATCTATGCTCTATGCCCTAATTCTGTGTTGCTGTATTTTCCGACAAGAAAATTAATTAATGAAACTTCTATTGGTTGAAGATGATATTGGTTTAGCTGAAGTATTGACAGAAGCGTTAGGTGATTATGGTTATGCCGTAGATTTCGTTCATGACGGAGAAATGGGTTGGGAACAAGCCACTAGAGAAAATTACAGTACAATTTTACTGGATATTAATTTACCAAAGCTCAATGGAATCGAATTATGTAAACGTTTGCGTGCTAGTGGCTACACAATACCAATTTTAATGATTACGGCTCGCGATGCCAATACTGATAAAGTAATTGGATTAGATGTCGGTGCTGATGACTATGTAGTTAAACCAGTGGATTTACTAGAGTTGATGGCAAGAATTCGAGCCTTAATGAGACGAGGCAATGTTGCTCCCCAGACTCAATTGGTATGGGAAAATTTAGTTTTAGAACTTAGCAGTCACGAAGTCACCTACAACGGTCAAGAATTAGAACTTACTCCGAAAGAATTTGCTTTACTAGAACTGTTTCTTCGTAGCGGTAAACGAGTATTAAGTCGTTCGGCAATTATCAGTCATCTTTGGGCAACGGAAGAACCACCCAGTGAGGAAGCAGTTAAAGCTCATATTAAATATTTACGTCAAAAACTTAGAACAGTCGGTGCGCCTGGCGATCTGATTGAAACCGTTCGCGGTTTGGGCTATCGTCTTAAGAAACAGGATTAAAAATGTTTGTATTACAAAATCGGTTCTAATTTAGTGCCTTGGTTTAGAGTCTAAAGAGCCTTTGGGATAAACAATCCGTTTGTGATTAAACTGTTGCCAAACTTGCACAAATAATTCTGCAATAGCTGGTAGTTCGTCATAATTCAAACCACTGTCGAGTAACTGACCATCTTGCCAGCGAGATTTAAAAATTTTGCCAATGGTCACTAAGGCTTGTTTGGGAGTGGCATCTTTGAGCGATCGCAATGCGGCTTCGCAACCATCAGCTAACATCATAATTCCTGCTTCTCGCGATTGAGGGATTGGCCCTGCATAACGAAAATCTGCTTCTGATATGGTAGCACCTGTTGCTTCTGCTTGTTGTTTTGCTTGATAGTAAAAATAGGCAATCAATAAAGTTCCTTGGTGTTCTGGAATAAAGTCACGAATAGCTTTAGGCAAACCGTGTTTGCGTGCCATAACTAAGCCTTCACTAACGTGCTTGCGAATAATTTCGACACTTTGCCAAGGGTCATTAATTTCGTCGTGTTTATTAACTCCATCGAGTTGATTTTCAATAAATCCTAAAGGGTCGTGCATTTTCCCGATATCGTGATATAAAGTTCCCGCCCGAATTAACTCTACATTACAATTTAATTCTCTAGCCGCCGCTTCTGCCAGGGAAGAAACAAACATTGTGTGTTGAAATGTTCCCGGTGCTTCGGTTGCCAATCTTTTTAGTAGGGGTAAATTAGGATTAGATAACTCTGCCAGTCGAATTGGAGTAATTAAATCAAAACATCTTTCGAGATATGGAGAAATTCCGATAGCTGCAATACTCCAAACTACCCCAAATAAACCATACATAATTGCCCCTGGCAAAATTGCCGACCAAATACTAGTGGGGCTAGCACTGAGAACTAAATAACTGATAAAATAAACCAACCCTTGAGTTAAGCCAACGGTAACTCCCAAGCTTGCCATGGCTTCGCGCGATCGCAATCTGCCAGCCAAACCGGCTGCTAATAAACCCCCGGTGCTACCGGCCAATAAGTACTGCCAGGCTACAAGAGGATTGCTATACCAAACTAAAGCAGTCAGAAAAGTTACCGTACAAATTGCCAATTTTGGAGTATAAAAACTGCTGACTAAAAGAGCAATGGCAGTAAGATTGGTATAGGGGACATTGGAAATGCTCAAAACAGGTCCACTTACACCAAGCAAACAGAGCAACAAATAGTCACGACGGCGCAGGGAAGTATAAATACGCTTTTGAATTAAGAGGAATAAACTGACAATTAACGTCACAAATAATGCTGATAACTTCAGCCCCCTCCAATTAATACTGCGACGGCTAAGTTTAAAGCCATCTAACAAGACAAAATCGGCTTGACTAATTCTTTCTCCTTTTTCGACAATTATTTCTCCTGCTTCAATTTCTACGACGACCGGTTCGATCGCTCTGGCGGCTTTTTCGGCAATACTGCGAGTCGCGTCTTTGTCTTCTTCTAAATTAGGCTGTAGCATTTCTAGCAGCATATTTTTAGCCAAACGAGCTATTTCTGGAGGTAAATCGGGAGTAAGCTGTACCGTTGCTGCTTGTTCTAACAAATCTGAAGGCATACCCAAGGGAATTCCTTGAGTTAAGATGCGATTACTGGCTAGAGTAATGGTTTTTTTTGTAGCTTGCCAATTTGGCTCGGTTAAATCTAATAAAATAGCTACATCTGTCTCGCTCAAGCGGTTTAATCTATCTTGTTGTAGTTTTTTCCAACCTTGAGCATAGCGGTAGCGGGTTAAAATTATTTGAGAAATTAGAGAATCAAATTCTGACTTGGTTGCTTGTTGATGATACTCCTGTAATTCTTCAGTTGCTTTTTGTAATATAAGAGGGAAATTGGGAATATTCTCCAAGTTTATAGTAGGAGGTTGTTGTGATTGAGTATTTTCATCGGTTTTTGGCTCTATAGAAGCTAAAATCGTTTTAAATTCCAAATCGGAGCAAGAACGAATATACTTCTGACTGGCAAGGGAAAGAACTTCAAGATCGAAAAAAGGAAATGGTTCGACTAATTGGCGTAAATCGTCAACTTTTTGTAAATAGTCATTAATTCTCGATTGAACTTCAGCAGTGATCTCTTTATTTTGTTTGAGAATAGGAACGATACCCGTCTGTACTTCTTGTCGTTTTGCCAGAGTAGTTTTAGTATCTTCAAACTGACCACGAGAGGGAGCTTTAATGGTTACAGGAGAAATTGTGCCAACAGTAAGCTGGGGTTGATTGTAAAAGCGATAGCCGACAACGCTAGTTAAAGCGATAATCCCACTGATAAAAATTGCCAAAAAATGACGTGATTTATACTTGTTGCGTCGCAATCTACGCCGTTCGAGACTAGGTTCGATATGCTGTTTAGTAATTAAAGCTTGAGTCGATCTATTTCCCCCAAGAAAACCACCAGGAGCTTTATATTTTTGCCGCCATACTTCAAGTTGTTGGGTTAAGAAATGCCAGCGTTTCATCATCGAGGAAAAGACTCTTAAAAGTCGTTTGATTGTCTTAATTAGTTACGGTTGAAAAATAGCAACTTGTTAAATTAAACTAGGATATTTTAACCAAAACTTTTTGGACTCTTAGTTAGAATTTATTTAGTTATTTCGTCTGAGAAATAATTTTGAGAGAACGAGTTTGGAGGCTTCCAGGAGCAGCAACTAGAGTCAACAAAGAATTATCTTGCATTTCTCTATAAGTTCCCGACCAAACACTAAATAATTTAATAATTATATTAGTTGTCGAGGGATAAATTGGGTTTTGACTCAAAATAGCGCGACTTTTTAGAGGTATACCCATAAAACCATTGTAAGCTCCAGACAAAGCACCTGTGAGAGCGGCAACTTTTTGGGTTCGATATTTATTACTAATTGCCAGGTTTACGGAAAGCTCAAAATCTTCTGGGGCAACACCAAAACAATATAACGACAATGCTAGAGCATTACTAGAAGTATCTATCCGAGATAACTCCTCTACCACTTTATTGCTAGGTTTACCAATTTTTAGCGCATTTTTGACGATTTTTAACTGCTGCATTAAAGGAGTAAAATTTATCTCTGTATCCAATAAAATTGATTCAATAAAATTGTTGACTTCTAGTTTAGCTTGCAGAGCCAGGATAATGGCATTGCCCCATATTAATGCCTCTTGTATATTTTCTGATGTTTTTGGGTCATAGAAGTTATTTTCTGTCATCTGAGGAAACCTCAGATGCGTGAGATGTCCGTGACCGTTGGTCAACTTTTCTTGACTATTGGATTGTTGCTTCTGTTTCGGGATTACAATTGCTGGCAATTGAGCAAAATCATCAACATAAAATAAAATTAAAGGTAGCAATAATAGTGCTAAATCGCTACTAGAATAAAACTGTAATTTATGCCTAATTAACACTGATTCTACTCCAAAATCTGGAGATTTAATTAAATCTAAAGCCAGAGAATTTCTGTCCTCCAACCATGCTGGAGGTTTCTCCTGAAGCATTTCTAACTGTGGCGATCGCTTTAGTTGTAAGTCAGCCAAAACTTCACCCAAAATACTCCCCAACCAACTTCCCTGAAATTTACTGCACAGAGTATGTTTCATATTATTGTCTACTGTTGCACCAAGTTTATTCACTCAACCAAGAAATGGCACGTCTAATCCATTCTTCAACGTTAGAATTTTTTAATAATTGCTCGTCTTGGGTCAGAGCGGCGATCGCCTGTTCGATTTCTGTGCTAGTATATCCCAAAGCTAGTAAAGTCAGTTCTAAATCTTCGATAATATCAGTTTGTGGTGCAACAACCGTTATTGGTGGTTGTTTAATTTCTACTCCCGATATTTTACGCCATTGAGCCAGTTTGGTTTTTAACTCTAAAGCAATACGTTCAGCGGTTTTTTGTCCCACTCCTGGGGTTTTAGTCAAAGCAGAAATATTACTGGTAACAATTGCACTAACGAGATCAGAAATGCCCAAAGTATCGATTAAAGCGATCGCCACTTGCATTCCGATCCCACGGACTCCTACTAATTGACGGAATAAATCCCTTTCTGCTGCCGAAGCAAAACCATATAGTATTTGTTTATCTTCTTGTATTTGTAGGTGTGTAAAAATTTGGATATTTTCCTTGCTATCTATAGGCAACTGACGGGCAAAACGACCTGGTATTTGCAATTCATAACCAATATTATTGACTTCTAAAATAAGATATAGTCTATTGTTAGTAGTTTTTATAATGTCTATCGCTTGACCTTTGAGATAACTAATCATGAATTAGGAGTGGCATTTCTAGAAAAACTGAAAGTATTCTAAACCCTCTAAAATACCTCCTGCGCAAGGGGCTGTTGCTAAATAAAGAGATTCATTTTTATTTTGTTCGTACCACTCTAATAATTCTGGTTTGGCATTACCAACAATAATTCCTTTTTCTTCACCCTCAAATAAAGCTACATCATTACCAGAGTCGCCACAAGCGATCGTTTTTTCGGCATTAATATCCCATCGCTTTCTGAGGAATTTAACAGCTAGTCCTTTATTGCCATGTTGGGGTAGTAAATCCAAATCCTGCCCCGCACTATAAATTAAGCGAATATTGTAGCCTTGTTGTGACAAATCGGCTTTGAGATGGGATAAAACTGTTTCTGCTGCTGTAGCAGCCAAATAATAACTAATTTTAAAGGGATTTTGCTCTGATTCTGGTTGAAGTTGTACTTCTTTATACTTGCTGACAATAGTAGCTATTTCTTCTCGATTCCAGCCTTTAGATAGAATTGTCGCCCATTCTTCATCAAAGGCTTCTGTTTCAGGATCAAAATACATTTCTGTACCAACAGAAGTAATTAAAGCATCTGGAGGTAAAAGACCCTTGTGTTTGGCTAATAATCGATAGAGATAGAGCGATCGCCCGGTAGCATAAACTATTTTTGTACCAAATTCCTCGCGGTGGCTAGCTAATTGCTGATTGAGAGTTTTTAGTGCATCATCATCTCCTACCAGAGTATTGTCTAAATCGGTCACAAATAAAAATGAGTTCATATCTTTATGCTTCATTAGAACATTCAATCATAAAAGTAACAGTGTTTATCTCGATCGCACACAACTTTAACCTCAGCTATTCCAGATTTATCAATAACTTTTATACATAACAAGAAAATCAGATTTTGTCACCAGGTGCGATCGCTTTAAATTAAATGTCCAACTACTAACTAAGGCTTTACTTTAATTTGACAAAATAAAATCTCGGTTAACTTTGCAACTTGCCAGAGCAACACAATTCGCTGCGAATTCCATGTCCAGAAACAAGTTTTTGTTTACTTTGTTTATTTTAGTACTGGTAATGACCATCTCGGTTATGCCTCCTGCCACAGCACAGTTACCTTTTATTCAAGATTTAGCAATCTATTCCCAGGCTTTGCGTCAGGGAAAAGACAACGTTGTGAATTCTGCCTGTATTCGTCTAGACGGACGTTGTTTATTCAAACTGGCAGCAACAGATTCTGAGGTATTATCTAGCAGAATTAACGAAATTCAAAAGCGTTTTAGTAACGTAACCACAAATTACATATCCAGCAAAAGTAGTCGAGCTAAAGTTACCATTCAACCCAATGGAAATTTACAAGATATCTATCTTACTTTTGACAAGCGACAGGAGCGTTTGTTTACCGTTACCAATTCTGATGCCAGAGCTAATGATGTCAGTGTCGCCATTAGAGCCGAACAACTTCAATTTACCATTACAGAAGGCTTAAAAACCGCCAAGCAAGAGCGATCACCCCAATATTTAAGAAAACAGTTGATTGTGAGCATATGTGTTTTTGCCTTGATGTTTTTAACTAATTTTCCTCTAAATTCAGCAATTAAGAGACTTCGCACTTCCACGCGGCAGCTTGCGCCTTCAGTTAGTTCTAAAACTTTACCCATTGCCGAACAGTTTGACCGTCGTCAAAAATGGAATTTAACTGAAATTCAATTTCGTTTGTTGCAACTAATTCAAATTGAGCTTTGGGCTGGAGGAATTTTATTTATCTTAAATTTATTCCCTCAATCGCGAATTATCTCATTCTTACTGATTGCTGCCTTGAGAATTCCCTTTCGGCTGTGCATAGTAGCATTAATTACCTATCTTTTGATTCGTTTGAACTATTTTGTCATTGCCAAATTGAGCGGGGTAGCCATTAACAGCCAGTCTGAAGATCTGAGAATTAATCAACGTGGTAAACTGCGAATCGATACAACAACCAGAATCTTACGCAGTACCGTCACTATTATCTGGTCAGGCATTGGCCTTTTAGCAGCTTTTTGGGTTAACGGAGTCAATATTGCGCCAATTATAGCTGGTGCAGGTATTTTTGGTCTGGCATTATCTCTAGCTTCACAAAACCTAATTAAAGATGCTATTAACGGTTTCATCATTATTTGGGACGATCGCTATGCAGTCGGAGATGTGGTGGATATTGGTACGGTAGGTGGTTTGGTGGAAAACATTAATCTGCGGATCACTCAGTTAAGAGATGCTGAGGGTAGATTGATTACCATTCCCAACAGTGCTGTAGATATTGTGGCTAATCGTTCCAGTCAATGGTCTAGAGCCGATTTAAATATTCCTGTCACTTATCAAACCGATATTGATTTCGCCATAACAGTGATTCACCAAGTAGCTGAAGAGCTAACTCAAGATCCGAATTGGCAAAACCGTATTTGGGAGTTTCCCAGTATTTTAGGAGTAGAAAATTTTAGCGATCGCGGTGTTTTAATTCGGGTGTGGATTAAAACAGAACCTCTTAAACAATGGGAAGTAGCCAGAGAATTTCGCCGTCGCATCAAAATTGCCTTTGATGGTGCGGGGATTCCCATACCAGTACCCCAACAACAAATCTTATTCGAGCCTAATTCAGTTCTGTTTAAAAATTAAAATTAACAAATAGGGAATAAAGTAAAGACGCGCTCGCCAATAAAATACAGACAATTTGTACTTTAAAGAGATCTTTAACGTTTTGTTCTAAACGGCCTACACTGTATCTCATGCGGTCTACTTTAAACTGTAAATGTGAGTCTCTATCTTTTAGTAAAAGCATTTGTTGTTGAACAATATCTTCTACACTTTTACTAATTTCTTGTTTATTTTTGGCTTGCCAGCTTTTAAATTTTGATTCGGTTTTGCCAACTAACTTAGATAAAGTTTCTAATCTTTTTTCTAATTCTGAAGTTGCTTCTGGCTCGGATTTAGAACTGACAATTTTATAGAGATATTTTTCAGTTAATTCTAAACTAAGTTGAAAATATCCTTGATTAACGTAACGAATTGCCTTAGCTAATTCTTCAGCAGAAATATTTTTTAGTAAATATGCCCTAGCACCGATTTTTAATGCTTGACTGAGATGTTGCTCGTTGTCATGAACAGTTAAGATTAAAACTTTTGTATTAATAAATTGCTTAACAATCTCTTCAGTGGCTGTCAGACCATCCATTACTGGCATCTCAACATCCATCAATACAATATCAGGATTCAAACTTTTTACTTGGTCAATTGCTGCTTGACCATTATCAGCAAAACCCACAATGTTCAGATCTTCCTCTGGCTCTAAATATGTTTCTATAAGCTGATGGGTCAGAGTTTGGTCATCAACTACGAGGACATTAATCATAGAAAGTAAATAAACAATTATAAGTGAGGTATAGCTTTCCTCTCTAGTTATTACCTCAATTCCTTTAATTACCCCTTTATCAACTAGCATTTGTATAAATCGCGCATGAGGGATAGAGACGAAAGCTTGATTATTAATTTTGTTATTATTTATCTCTTGTTTCCCAAGAGGATTTTTGCCAATAACTAGGTCACTAATTCCCTCTGTACCAGACAATTTAACTATTCCCTTGGACAACCAAGGTTTACTAATAGCTTGAATTGTATAATTTAGTAAGTTACGTCCTTTGGTTTTATGCTTATTGAGAAGGCTATATAGTAATTATCCTATAGTGTAGAACTTTAATAAACCATTAAATTAAAACGTTAAAATTAGCCTGATAGGGTGGGGTGGTTGATAATCCAATTGTAAGCGAATTCAATTGCTTGGCTGGGGGTAGATATTTTATCTTCAATATAAGCAATTTGGATGGCTGTCAGCAGTTTGCCGATGACGGGAGAGGGTTTGAGGTTTAATTGTTGGATTAAGTCGTTACCTGTAACTAAAGGTTGGGGATGAGCAACAGGATCTTGGGGATTTAAATAACGTTCGATTAAAGACTCGGTAATTTTAGAAGAGACACCAGTAGCGATCGCGCTGATAATTAATAGGGGAAACGTATTTTTAATCTCTAGAAAAAAGAAATACTGTTCCTTCAAACCAAACAGCGATGTCAAGTTTTGTAGTTGGGGTAAATAGCGAACTGTAGTACTTACGGCTTTAACTCGCGATCGCGAATACTTTAGTTGAGTTAATTCTGTTTCGGCTATTTCTGGTGTTGGAGATACTAGGGTGGCTAGTTTAGCTGTAATTAATAATTCTGACTTGTCAGCCTCTTGAATTAAACCGCGATCGCTTAGATGGTTAATTATCGTCTCTACTGCGGTTAATCGTGCTAATTTTTCTGCATTGATCGTTGCCAACCAGGGTTGCAGCAGGCTATCTTCCCAAGCAGCAGTCAACCATTTGCTTCCCCCAGGAGCTAAAAAGATATAATTTAACTCAGCCTGTATTCTTTCGGCGGCGACAGTGGTTAATAGTGGTGCGAGAGAACGAATTGTCCTTCTAGTATTCTCTTCAATCGTAAAATCTAACTGTGCGGCTTGACGATAAGCTCGCAATAAACGCAGAGGATCGTCTTTTAGATTAGCTCCGGCAACCATTCTAATGATACCTGCTGCTAAATCGGCGATGCCCCCCAAAGGATCGATTAATTTACCTTCGGAAAAATTATAAGCGATCGCGTTAATGGTAAAGTCTCGTCGCTGTAAATCGATTTCCAGGCTGTTTCCTTCTTGTAAAGCTAAATCTAAAGTTCCTTGCTCGAAAACTACCCTAGCAATTTCTCTAGCTTCATCTAACACCACAAAACCACCATGATACTGACGGGCAATTTCCCTGGCGGTTGCTACGGCTTTTTCTGGCAAAACAAAATCTAAATCTAGTTTATCTTTGGGGCGATTAAGCAGGGCATCTCTTACCGAACCTCCTACCAAATAAGCCGAGCTTGGTAACAAAGTTAAGTCACAAGGTAAATTAAAAGAAGCAAGATATAAATCGAGTTTTTCTAAAGTCATTTAAACAAACAGTCAAACAAATGTAGCTCTGAGTTAGATTAAAAAATAAAGCACGATATTACGATATTAAGTTTAAAGCCATGTGTATTTGTGTGAACTGCTATTTTGTCGATCGCTGTCAAACTTACAACGCAGTCGAAACCCAACATCAACAACTCCATCTCACGGAAAATCCCGACTTTGAAGCTGTCGAACCCACAATCAACGTCAATATTCGTACCAAAGAAGATATCATCGAAATGGAATGGGATGTAGTGGGCTGCCATAGTTTTCTTAGAGAAACTGGCAAATGGGCAAAACTCCGTCCAGGCGAACCTGTTCCCACTTAAAATAGTCAAGATCAGTCTGATCTACCTTGTAATAATTGACACTTTTCCCTAATTCGCGTCAAGATAGGAGGTATGGTAAATCTTTGTTAAGATTTTGAATGTCTATAGAATTGTTTTCACTAGATAATCTTCAAGAAATCGCCCGCCAATATGGTTACTGGGCGGTATTTATGGGAATTGCGATCGAAAATACGGGTATTCCTCTGCCTGGAGAAACTATTACTATTGTGGGGGGTTTTTTGGCAGGAATCGATGAATTAAATTATTGGTGGGTATTGGCTAGCGCGATCGCTGGTGCTGTTTTAGGAGATAATTTTGGTTACTGGATTGGTAGATATGGTGGTTGGCAACTTTTAGTTAATGTTGGGCGTATTTTTCAAATTTCTGAGCATAATCTAGAATCGGCTAGAGAACGCTACAGTAGGAATGCCTCCCAAGCAGTATTTTTTGGTCGTTTCGTCACTTTATTGCGAATTTTTGCCGGCCCTTTTGCTGGAATCTCTCAAATGCCCTATGGTAAATTTATACTATGTAACTTGGGTGGTGCAACTGTTTGGGCAACTACTATTGTTACTCTGGCCTTTTTCTGTGGCAGAATAGTTTCTTTGGAACAGATTATTAGTTGGATAGCTCAGTTTGGAGCATTTGCTTTGTTCTTAGTTGTTGCAGCATTAACAATTCGGATTGTCTGGGAATACAGACAAAAAAAGTTACTACCAAAAGACTGAGGAAAAAAAATAACCAAGAAGAATTAGAAGTTTTTAGTTATTTAGAGCCAAGTAATTGGTGTTTGAAAAAATAA
>JBHJNX010000194.1:0-18876 GCA_050330335.1 Pleurocapsa sp.
ATCGCGATCGCGTTTAAGGCGAAAACGTCCTTCAAAAATCTGCTCTCGTTTTTCTGGCGGGATACCCGGTCCTGTGTCCCATAAATTTAATTGAACTGTTTGACTAGTGCGATGTAAAATCGACAGAGAAATTTTACCTCCTGATGGAGTGTATTTAATGGCGTTATCTAATAAATTAACAATTAATTGTCGCAGTAACTCTTCATCGCCGTAAATCGCGGGAATATCCTGGGGAATATCTTCCTCGAAGCTTAAAGATTTTTGCTTGATAGCTTTTTCTAATTGAGCGATCGCATCTTCACATAAAGCTTGTAAATTCAACTTACGAGGTTTGATTTGTAACTTAGCCACTCCAATTTTTGAAGTATGCAACAGTTCTCCGATCATACGATTCATAATAATAAATTGCCGCTTGGCTTGCTTGAAGAGTTGTTGCTTCAAACTGGCTATTTTTGCTTCGTTTACTCCTGGTCGTTGTTCGGACAGTTCGATAGTTTCTAAGGCAATTGAAGCTGCCGTTAGGGGACTGCGAAGATCGTGGGCTAATATTGCCAGAATCTGATCTTTAAACCGCAGTTGCTCCATTAATTCTTCTTTTTCCTTCTTGAGGCGGAAAATTTCATCAGATAGTTCGATTAATTCCCCTGAATAGCCCACGAAATCAGGGTTAGAACTATCAGTTTCTTTATATTTATTCTTCCCATTGCCCAATTCTTGCTGGCGGTCTATTGCGGCCTGCCATTTAGGCCACCATTTTTTTAACTGCTCTATGGGGTTGCTACCTGCTAGAATTTGTCGCGAACCTGGGCTTAACTTTACTAAAGCTGGAGTAGCAACTAACTTAAAATACTCTACTAAATGAGGCTGCTTGTTAACTTCGATGACATCTAACTCGACAGAGTAATCAGATTGTATATTGCCTATATAATCTTTAACCTGCGGAATACAATCTCGCGAAGAAGGTCGCTCATCTACAAACAATAATAGCTTAAGCAACACCTGGTCAGAATCACTTTTATCAAAGTTGGTTTGCTGCTCGTCAAATTGCCACACTAGCTATAGAAATCCATACCGTCTAACAAAAACTATTTTTAGCTCTCAACTATAGCGATCGTCAGGTTAAAGCATCTCAAGTCGAGTTAGCTTAATTTTGATAAGTTAACCTAATAAATCTTTAAAGAACGTTTGTTTAAATCGATATTAATTTTAATGACCATAAATCATTAATAGTTTTTTTCGCTAACTAAACTTTTTCATAATACATTATTAAGATATCATAAAATTTATCCAGATTGCCTCAGCCCATTTAATCAACTTATAAAAAAGTTCTGGAAATATCATTATGGCTCTTGGTTACCTAGCCCTCGTTCTTCACGCTCATTTACCCTTTGTCCGACATCCAGAAAGTGACTTCGTTCTAGAAGAAGAATGGCTGTTTGAAGCCATTACCGAAACTTATATTCCCTTGCTCCAAATTTTTGAAAATTTAAAGCAAGACGGAATCGATTTTAAAATGACCATGAGCATGACACCTCCTTTGGTGTCTATGCTACGAGATGAGCTTTTGCAAGACCGTTATGATGCTCATCTAGCTCAATTACAAGAGCTAATTGAAAAAGAAATTAACCGCCACCAGCATAATGGTCATATGCTGTACTTGGCAGAATATTATGACAATTCTTTTCGTCAGATTCGTAAAACTTGGGAGAAATATGACCGCGATCTAGTCACAGCTTTCAAACAATTTCTCGATAGTAATAATTTAGATATTATTACCTGCGGAGCTACTCATGGCTATCTTCCTTTGATGAAGATGTATCCCCAGGCAGTGTGGGCGCAATTAGAAGTTGCCTGTCAACATTATGAAGAAAATTTCGGTCGTCCACCTAAAGGAATTTGGCTGCCCGAATGCGCTTACTATGAAGGTTTAGAAAGAATGCTTGCCGATGTTGGTTTGCGTTATTTCTTGACTGACGGACATGGAATTTTATATGCTCGTCCTCGTCCTCGGTTTGGTTCTTATGCACCAATTTTCACTGAAACAGGAGTAGCGGCTTTTGGCAGGGATCACGAATCTTCTCAACAAGTTTGGTCTTCCAAAGTAGGCTATCCTGGCTCGGTAGAATATCGGGAATTCTATAAAGATTTAGGTTGGGAGGCTGAATATGAATATATCAAGCCCTATATCATGCCCAACGGTCAGCGAAAAAATACTGGTATTAAATATCACAAGATCACCAGCCGCGATGGAGGTTTATCGGAGAAAGGTTTATACGACCCCTATTGGGCAAGAGAAAAAGCCGCCGAACACGCTGGCAACTTTATGTACAATCGGGAACGACAAATTCAAAACCTAGAAGGAATGTTGCAGCGTCCTCCCATTGTAGTTTCTCCCTATGACGCGGAATTATTCGGTCACTGGTGGTATGAAGGTCCTTGGTTTATCGATTTTCTGTTTCGCAAGAGTTGGTATGATCAAAATACTTACGATATGACCCATTTATCGGACTATTTGCGGCACAATCCTACTCAGCAAGTATGTCGTCCTTCTCAGTCTAGTTGGGGCTATAAAGGATTTCATGAATATTGGTTGAATGAAACTAATGCCTGGATTTATCCCCATCTACACAAAGCTGCCGAAAGGATGATTAAACTAGCAGATCGCGAACCTGCCGATGAGCTAGAATGGAAAGCCTTAAATCAAGCTGCAAGAGAATTGTTACTAGCACAATCTTCGGACTGGGCTTTTATCATGCGTACGGGAACGATGGTTCCTTATGCAGTGAGAAGAACGCGATCGCACTTGTTGCGATTTAATAAAATCTATGAGGATATTCTCATCGGTAAAATCGATTCTGGTTGGTTAGAAAAAGTAGAAGCGATCGATAATATTTTCCCCAATATTAACTACCGGACTTATCGACCGATGTAAAAAAGCTATTAGCTATAATTACTGTCATAATTCCCTCTAGCATTGATATAGGGGGATATTTTTTGCAAATCTTTAACCAGTAGAACGATTTTTTGAAGGTTTACTAAAACTAGCAATCAATAAGAATAAGATACCCAAATTAATTGCTACATCGGCTAAATTAAATACGGGAAAATTAATTAGTCGAAAATCTAAAAAATCTACTACATAACCGAATAAAAAACGGTCTATTCCATTGCCTACAGCCCCAGCTAAAATGAATCCATAACCTAGCTGTTCTACTTTAGACAGTTGAGGTGCATAGTAAGCGAAAATCATCAATCCCACACTGACAATTAAAGACAGCCAGCGTAGCCAACTGACACCACCTCGAAAAAAGCTAAAAGCCGCTCCCGTATTAATTACGTAGGTCAAATGAAATACGTTTTGCCAGAGGGGAAAAGTATCTCCCACTTCGGGAAACTGTTGCACCACAATATACTTAGTTACTTGGTCAAAAATTAAACCTACAATAGCAACTAGCCAAAAAATACGATTTTTGTTCATTAGTTTATCGAGCATAGCATTTCAATATAAAAACAGAACTGAGTTATAATTATTAAGAATTTTTGAATTAAATATACAAAAGTCTATAGACACACTCCTTATGTCTCTTCCCATTCGCAACATTGCCATTATTGCCCACGTCGATCACGGTAAAACAACACTCGTAGATGCTCTACTAAAACAATCGGGTATTTTCCGCGAAGGAGAAGACGTACCAGATTGTGTAATGGACTCTAACGACCTCGAACGAGAACGAGGAATTACAATTCTGTCGAAAAATACAGCCGTTAGCTACAAAGATACCTTAATTAATATTGTCGATACTCCGGGACACGCTGATTTTGGTGGTGAAGTAGAACGAGTATTAGGAATGGTAGACGGTTGCGTCTTAATTGTCGATGCTAACGAAGGTCCAATGCCCCAAACCCGCTTCGTTCTCAAAAAAGCTCTAGAAAAAGGATTGCGCCCGATTGTAGTAGTTAATAAAATAGACCGTCCCCGCGCTCATCCCGATGGTGCAGTAGATAAAGTTTTCGATCTGTTCGTAGAATTAGGTGCAGATGATGATCAGTGTGATTTTACAACCCTCTATGCCTCTGGATTACAGGGATTTGTCAAGGACAATTTAGAAGATGAAGGGGTTGATATGCAACCTCTATTTGAAGCAATTTTACACCATGTTCCACCACCGGTAGGAGATGTTAATAAACCCCTACAATTGCAAGTCACCACTCTGGATTATTCCGATTATCTAGGTAGAATTGTCATCGGTAGAATTCATAACGGTACGATTAATGCAGGACAACAAGCTGCATTGATTAAAGAAGATGGTTCAATTGTTAAAGGCAAAATCTCCAAATTAATGGGGTTTCAAGGTTTATCTCGCGTCGAATTAGAATCAGCCTCTGCTGGGAATATTGTCGCGGTAGCAGGTTTTGCCGATGCTAATATTGGAGAGACAATTACCTGTCCTAATGAACTTCAAGCTTTACCTTTAATTAAGGTAGATGAACCCACTTTACAAATGACTTTCTCGGTCAATAATTCTCCCTTTGCCGGACAAGAAGGAACGTTTGTAACTTCCCGTCAGTTGCGCGATCGCTTGATGCGAGAATTGGAAACTAATGTGGCTTTGAGAGTAGAAGATGGAGAATCGGCAGAACAATTTTTGGTATCGGGAAGAGGAGAACTTCACTTAGGAATTTTGATTGAAACCATGCGTCGCGAGGGTTATGAGTTTCAAGTATCTCAGCCTCAAGTAATCTATCGCGAAATTAATGGTAGTCCTTGCGAGCCTTTTGAGTATTTAGTCTTAGATGTTCCCGAAGCCGCTGTAGGTAGTTGTATCGAACGTCTCGGACAGCGCAAAGGAGAAATGCAGGATATGCAAAACAATGCCGGACGTACTCAGTTAGAATTTGTCATTCCCGCACGAGGTTTAATTGGTTTTCGGGGTGATTTTGTCCGTCTGACACGCGGTGAAGGCATCATGAACCACAGTTTCTTAGAGTATCGTCCTTTCTCTGGAGAATTAGAAACTCGCTATAATGGGGTGATTATTGCTTTTGAAGAAGGGGTTGCCACCTTCTATGCTTTGAAAAATGCTGAAGATCGCGGCACTTTCTTTATTACTCCAGGTACTAAAGTTTACAAAGGAATGATTGTCGGGGAGCATAACCGCCCTCAAGATTTGGATTTAAACGTCTGCAAAACCAAGCAATTAACCAATCATCGTGCTGCTAGTGGTGATGAATTAGTACAGTTACAAGCACCTACGGAAATGAGTTTAGAAAGAGCTTTAGAATATATTGGTGCTGATGAATTAGTAGAAGTTACCCCCGAATCAATCCGCTTGCGGAAATTAAATACTAAGAAATTAGCGAAAAGATAAATCATCGCTAGATAATTGATTGTTTAGAAGATAGTCTATACGGCTATCTTTTTTTAGTCTAAACTACAATTATAAGTTAATTTGAGTCAAGTTCCCCATGCAAAAATTTCCGAATTAAGCCAATCGTGACAGCAGGTAATTCTAGTTGTGGGGTGAGACCAACTTCCTTGATCACCTGGAAAGCTTTAATCGCTGTGGGATTCATTTGGGCTAAACGTCTGCCAATCTCCGGACCGGTAAACTGAGATTCCTGACCCCAAATGATCGCCGTGGGAATTGTCAATTGCTCGATGTATTGAGATAGATCGAAACATAAATCTCCTCGCACAAAAGAGAGGGCACTATATTCAGCATTCGGTTGCCGAGCTGATTTTAGGTAAGCTGTCACTATTTCAGGATAAACTCGTTCGGGACGGGCAAACTGACGCTGTTCCAAAAAGTTGCGAATTCCCAACTCATTGGCAACACCAAAGTCGTAAATTAAGCGATCCAGAATGGGGGTACTGACCAGTTGGGCAAAAAAACTGCGGGTGTAGTTTTCTCCAAAATCTGAAAGTCCTGCTGGTGTCGTCAGAATCAAAGATTTGAACAACTCAGGACGAGCGATCGCCACTCGAATAGTGAAAGCCGCTGTCAGTGATGAGGCAATTACCGTGGTTGGCTCGTCGCAGCTTTTTTCAATAAATTCGGTAATGCTGGTGAGATAATCATCAATTAGGTAGTTACGGTCTAAATGATCGGAACTGCCCCAACCAATCAAATCTGGTGCCAGAATGCAATACTCACTGGCAAAAGCGGGATAAACTTGAGACCATTCATAGGCTGAGGAGCCACCTCCAAAGCCGTGAAGAAAGACTAATGTTGGTAGGGATTTTTCTGAAACCTCCTCTCGAAGCCAAGGAGCGGAATCTGCGGTATAGTAAATCATTTTTCCCAGACTGGTGTTCAGGGAATGTTGACTAAAACCAGGTATTCTAAACATAGTTTGTTCAAAAAAGAAATAAACCTTACTATAAGGGTCGCTCGTTGTTCCCCTTATTACTTAATTTATTGTCATCGCAAAAATGGGTTTGAAGCCCCGTCGTTCTACGACGGCTTTAATTTTTAATTTTTAATTCTGAATTTTTAATTCAAAAAAGTTTACATTACTGGGGCAATGGGTTTTTCAGAGATTGATCTGGGTAAAGTGAATTTAGTAGCAACCTTGATGCAATAGTTCAGCAATCTGGTGGGAGTAAGATTGAGTTGATTTTTTGGCCATTAAGCTTCCTCGCCTACCCCGATCCATTGTAAATAATTCATCTGAAAAGTGGAATCAACTATGAGAATAATTAGGAGATTTTAGTTTAATTAAGCACCCCGATCGAGGACTAAGATCGAGGTATTTCTGATGATTTTGACGAGCTAGAGGGAGCTTGTACCAAGGTAAATAAGGATATTGATGATGTTCCCAATGGTAGCCAAAATGATAACAAGTAATGAAAGACCAAAACACGGAGTAATTATTACTATTAGCCCTATGGCGATCGCTGTAGCCTAGTTCTGTTTGCCTATGAGGAAACCAGATCCCAAATGTAAATAGTTGCATCGAGCTAATTACAATAGGGATTACCCAAAATAGAAATATATTGATAGATGAAATGCGTAAACAGATCAAGAAGCCAAAAATAATTGCCATTCCAATTAGCAATACCCAACCTTGTCTACCTTTTTGATATTCCTTCATGAAGTTTCCATACCAAAGTAGGAAATTATTTGAATCTGAAGAATGAAAATCTGGGTCTTTTTCAGTAGCCGGATAGCGGTGATGTAGCCTATGGTTTTCAGCTAGGACTTTGTAGGGTAGCAAAGCGTACAACAATGAGGTGGCCAAGCCGAGAAAATCATTAATTGGCCGATGTTTAGATATAACTCCATGTATGGCTTCGTGAGTGGTAATAAAAAGACCAGTGTGCAGAAAAGACCTCAATAAAACCCCTAAAATAATTAAAATCAGAGGAATTTGAGTAATATCAAGGGTTAAAAATCCAATCAAGCTAGCAAACCATAAAAAGATAATTATGCTAGCTACAGCCAAACCAATTGGAGAATTAGTTTGACTATGATTTGAAGCTGATGTTGATGCATTGAACATAAATTACTCATTATGGATGCGGGCATAAATAAAGCAACAATTCAAAAATCCTGAAAGTCTTACAATTAAAAACGTGTGACTTGTAACTTGTGACTTCCGAGAAGCGGCACTAATCCTGCTACTGTCAGAGTGAATTAAGATGAACTGGGAATTAAGCAATTGAACTGGTCAATACCCAAGCATAAGTGACGAATGCCAAAATAGCCAAACCGATGAGAGTCTCTCTTTGTGTTGTCAACCAATGCTGTAAGCCATGCCAAAAATAAGTCAAAGCAGCGCGGCGTTCGATAGCGAGTTCTGCCATCAACTCAGCTACTTTGGCATCTACTTCCTCTAGGGGGATTTCGGCTTGCTGGTAAGCAGCTTCTAACTCATCTAGCTGGCGCCAGTATTCTTTCGTTGCTTCGAGAAGATTGGGGAACATAAATTAAAATTGACAATTATGGTTGAAATTGGTGGCAGTAGTAAAGCAGCAAGTTGGGAAGAAGCTTGTTGTAACTGGCACTGCCAGACTGAGGTTCTTCGCAGTACTGGCTACTTATCAACTAAATCAGACCCAACTGAGACAAAATGCCTTGACCTGTCAGCAATTCAGTGGCGATGCCGATAACGATGCCGAGCATAGCCAGGCGACCATTCCAGTTTTCTGCAAATTGAGTAAAGCCGAACTTGTTGTTTTGGTTTTCCATGAGATTATTCCTCAGTAATTTTATAGGAATTATTTTTAAGATTTGTTACGTATATTGTAAAGGATTATTACGATAGGTGCATCGATCTACAAAATTAATATCGATATTAACTGTGCATCGTTCTACTTGGCTACCGAAGAAAATCAAGATTTAGGTGTGGTTAGCTATGTGTGAAAACCATTCTCGCTCCTTTAATTTATCTCCTTTCCAGTCATCTCTTTGCCGAAGTACAATTTGCTTGCCCTATCACGAATTTGCTTACTCAAGTCGCATTACCTCACCTTCAGGGACGGACATCGCTACAGTTACAAATATTAAATTTGCTTAACATTTCGTTACTATTAAACTATCGAGAAGGGTAAATATAAATCTCTCGATGCTAAACATTAATCAAAGGTGAACGCCATGAATGGCACAATTCGTATGGGGAAACTCTTCGGGATTCCTTTCTCTATCAATCCTTCCTGGTTTTTAATTTTAGGTTTGGTCACTTGGACTTATGGTAGTGGATTGGCTACAGCATTTCCTTCCTTGGGGAATGGGTTAGCTTTGCTACTGGGTTTAATGACAGCATTGATGCTGTTCGCCTCCGTCGTGGCTCATGAACTGGGACATAGCTTGGTGGCGATTCGCCAAGGAATCGATGTCAAGTCCATCACGCTGTTTATCTTTGGTGGTTTGGCCAGCTTAGAAAAAGAATCAAAAACTCCGTCTGAAGCTTTTTGGGTAGCGATCGCCGGTCCTTTAGTCAGCCTACTGCTATGGGGGATTTTCACAGCTATTAATATTGCAACTGGCGCATCTGGGGTTTTTTCGGTAATTTTGGGTGTGCTGGCTTCTGTTAACTTGGCACTCTGCTTGTTTAATCTAATTCCTGGATTGCCCTTGGATGGAGGAAATATACTCAAAGCAATTGTTTGGAAAATTACAGGTAATCCCAATAGAGGAGTGGTTTTTGCCAGTAGAGTCGGACAAATCTTTGGTTGGGTGGCGATCGCTTCTGGGTTATTGCCACTACTGTTAGTTGGGAGCTTTGCTAACTTTTGGAATTTGTTAATTGGTTTCTTCTTACTACAAAATGCCAGTAATGCAGCTCAGGTGGCTAGAGTACAAGAACAACTGGCAGGCTTAACTGCTGCTGATGTTGTGGAATTAGATAGTCCAATTGTCTCAGATAATCTTACTCTCAGAGAGTTGGCCGATGAGCAAATTGTGAGCCGACAAAAATGGCAACGCTTTTTAGTCACCGATAATGATGGACAATTGCTAGGAACAATATCTGTGGACAATTTTCAAACTATCCCAACCCAATTGTGGTCAGAAACTCAAATTAAAGAAGTAATGAGACCAATTAACGAATCTACCATAGTACGAGCCGACCGACCTTTATTAGAAGTAGTGCAGCTAATCGAACAACAAAAGTTATCGGCACTGGCTGTGATTCGTGACAATGGCGTGTTAGTCGGCATTTTAGAGAAAACTGCAATTCTCAGTAGACTTCAGAAAAGAATGCTCTCCAACCCTGCATAATCTCCTCAAATGTTAAAAAAATGTCCACAATTTGTGGACACTTTGCCGACTACAGAAAGTCAGTGTGGACCACTTACAGCAAATTTCAGTTAAATAGACTCATGTTAGAACAAATAATACTTATTTAATACGGTCTACTAAGCGCGAAAACTGCTGTAAATCTCTTAAATCCCCGATATTGTCATCAATTCTTCTACCGTAGAACAATAGTTTTCTATGCCAAAACTTGCTGGAGTGACGGGGTTTTGATAGCTAAAATGTCGATAATCTAGAGAAAAACGACTCCAAGAATCCATTTGAATCTTAAAAATTTTAATAATAATTTCTGTCAACCAACTAGATAAAGGAAGTTTAAAATAAACTTTTTTATTGAGATAATGGCAAATCTGTGCGATCGCTTGATCTACAGTAATTTGAGGATTACCCAACACCAAACAATCTATTGATTCTGTTGCTTGGGCCGAAGAATAGTTGGGGTTATCTACTAAAAAATCAACTATCCGAGCGATATCTTTAGCATGAATAAAATGAAAACTCCCCTCAATGCTTAACCAGCGAATCAAATCAATCGATTTAACCACTTCGGGTAAACCGGCAGTTAAGTGAGACATCGGCTGGTGTTGATCTCCCCCAAAAACCAGAGTGGGAAACACCGTAATAATTTTATCGGCGATCGCTAACTTAGCTAGTTCGGTAAAACATTGATATTTAGTCCGAATATAATCATGACCGAATTGGCTGGCAGGTAACAACATTTGATTATTGCGGTCTAAAATACTGGCAGTGGAAAAATAGATTACTCGCTCGCAAATTTTAGGATTGAGCATCTCCATCAAAGCCAAAGTCTTAACTACATTGATGTCGTAAGTTTCCTTAGCTCCTCCCCAAGCAGTTGCGGCTAATATGGCAATATTAATATCTTTGAGCAATAAATCACTGTATTCTTCAATTTGCCCCATATCTCCCTCTAAAACGTGAATTCTAGGATGATTTTGCCAATCAAACTCGAGTTTATCGGGATTTCTTACTAGCAAAAACAACTCGCGATCGCTCTGGTTGATTAAAGCTTCGCAGATATAATGACCAATGCAACCACTCGCGCCAGTAATAAAAATACGCTTCATAAACAGTTTTACTGCTACATAATTTCCTTAGAGGATATCTAAAAAAATCATTTTCGTGTAGACCAATGAAGAATTGTGTTTTACTCCACTACTCCCCCATGCTTCAAACTTTGTTACCTATGCGTAAGCTGTTAATAATTGGTCGGCTTGTTTGGCAGTTTCAAAAAAGAAGCGTACGTTATCTTCAGGAGTACCTACTAATACACCGTGTCCCAAATTGAGAATGTGTCCTGAATTGCCAGCTTTACGAATAGTATCGAGAATGCGATCGCGAATTACTGCTTGAGAGCCAAATAAGATACCAGGGTCGATATTTCCCTGTACTTTCATCTCCTTGCCCAATCTCTGCCGAGCTTCTGCCATGTCTACTGTCCAGTCTACACTGACTAGATCTACCCCAGACTGACCCATTCTTTCCAATACCCCCGCACTACCACTGATGTAAAGAATTAAAGGGGTGTCGGGGTGAGTTTCTTTCACCTGTCTGACTACTTGCTGTTGATAGGGTAGAGCAAAAGTTTCGTAATCTTGAGGACTTAACTGACCCGCCCAAGAATCGAATAATTGTACTACTTGTGCGCCACAGTCAATTTGATATCGGACGTATACGGCGATCGCATCGGCAATTTTACTTAAAAAGTTGTGGAGGATGCTCGACTCAGAAAACGCCATTCCTTTAATAATCGAATAGTTTTTCGAGCTTTTACCTTCAATAGCATAAGCTGCCATTGTCCAAGGCGCGCCGACAAATCCCAAAACGGTAGATTTGTTGCCAACTTCCGAACGTAAGCTTTGTAAAATAGTTTTAATAAAAGGTAGAGATTTCTCTGGATCTAAAGGATGCAGCCGATCTACTTGTTCTTGTGTCCGAATGGGAGTATCGAACAAAGGTCCTTTGCTTTCGATAATATCAAAATCAATGCCAATACCCGGCAAGGGAGTCAAAATATCAGAAAACATAATTACACCATCGGGTTGAAAAGCTTCCCAAGGCTGTAAGGAAATCTCAATCGCAATATCAGCATTTTCCGAACGTTCTCTAAACCCAGGATATTTAGCTTTTAAATCTCGATATGCTTTCATATATCTACCCGCTTGGCGCATCATCCACACAGGAGGACGATCTAACACTTCACCGCGAGTGGCTCTTAATAATAATGGTGTTTCATTGACTCCGCTCATTTTTAATAATTCCTTGTTATATTTTTTTTAGCGCAACTGCTAGCTTACCATTGCAGCAGGCTTGAATCCCCCATTGTAAGTGTTTAGTTATATTAAGCATTAGGTAATTGTCGCCAATACAGAACCTCTCTCCTATTCCACTCTCAATCTAAATTCGGATTAAACTAAAAATAAACATCTATTCAAGATCAATCGCTCGAACAGAATAATAAAATAATGAATAACCCTCAAACAGATGCCAAAGATCGTACTTTTGCCGCTTTGGTTTATTTATTGCCACTAGTATATGCCTTGCCTTTTGGATTTATTTTATTCAGACAATTCCCCTTTTTAACAATTATTGCCTCTCCTTTAATCGAGCTTTATGCTATTACCAATGCTTTACCGTTTGCCGGACTGATAATTTTCTTTGCTCTCTGGTTTGCTGTAGTGAGAAACGATAATATTAGCTATTTCATTCGATTTAATACTATGCAAGCAATTTTATTAGATATTTTATTAATTTTATGTAGTCTAATAATTAGTATTTTAATTCCTGCTTTTGGTGGACAAAGTTTAATTGTGGAAACTCTCAACAATACAATTTTTATGGGAACTACGGCTGCTTGTATTTTCGGTATCGTGCAATCTGTCAGGGGTGTATACGCAGAAATTCCTGCCATTTCCGATGCTGCTTCTTCTCAAATTCGCTAGGTGGAGAATATCATTCAAAATATGCAATATCGGCGTTTTGGTCGTACAGAATTACAAATGCCAGTTTTCTCTTGCGGGGGAATGAGATATCAATATAAATGGCAAGATGTTCCTCAATGGCAAATACCAGGTAAAAATCAGCGCAATCTCGAAGCAACCATTCTGCGGTCTTTAGAAGTTGGGATTAATCATATTGAAACGGCACGAGGATATGGTACTTCTGAAATGCAGTTGGGGCAAATTTTACCCAAATTACCGCGAGAAAAGTTTATTTTTCAGACTAAAATATCCCCCAAAGCCGACCCCAGAGAATTTTGCCGTCAATTTAACCAGTCTTTAAAATTTTTGCAATTAGATTATGTCGATCTGCTGGGAATTCACGGGATTAACAACCAAGAGACTTTGCATCATACCATTCGTCCTGGCGGTTGTTTGGCTGAAGCTCAAAAATTACAAGCAGAAGGCAAAGTAAGATTTGTTGGCTTTTCTACTCACGGTTCGACAGAAATTATTACCCAAGCCATTGAAACCGACGAATTCGATTATGTTAATCTCCATTGGTACTATATCAATCAATGGAATTGGTCGGCAATTGAAGCAGCAAACCGCCACGATATGGGAGTATTTATTATTAGTCCTTCCGATAAAGGCGGTAGACTTTACGACCCTTCTCAGAAACTTATAGGACTATGTAAACCCCTCTCGCCGATGGTATTTAATGACTTATTTTGTTTGTCTCGTCCTCAAGTACATACCCTGAGTTTGGGTGCAGCCAAACCTGCTGATTTTGAGGAACACCTTAAAGTATTACCTCTTCTGAAACAAGCAGATGAAATTTTACCTCCCATTTTAGAACGTTTAGAACAAAGGGCGATCGCCGTATTGGGAGAAGAATGGGTACGTACTTGGGAAATTGGTTTACCTAGTTATGAAGAAACTCCAGGTAAAGTGAATATTCCAATTATTTTATGGCTGCGTAATCTAGCTTTGGCATACGACATGATCGAATATGGCAAAGCTCGTTATAATTTACTGGAAAATGGCGGTCATTGGTTTCCCGGTGCTAAAGCAAATAAAATCGATAACTTAAATTTGCAAGACTGTCTAAAAAATAGTCCTCATGCCGACAAAATACCCGATCTACTGCGACAAAGCGATCGCCTGTTAGGAGGTGCGACGGTTCAGCGTCTTTCACAGAGTTAATTGTTAATTAAAATAAGAAAATGTCTCAATTATTTTTAATTAACAGGAGACTCTATGGAAATTTTTTCAATCTCTCCGGCTTCAGCAAAACCTTTATGGTGGATCGCCATCATCACTGTTGTTTTAACTTGCTTACTGGCTATCTTAATATATACGGGATATTCTGCTCGGCATTCACGAGTCGAACTAGAAAGCGATAAACTGCGAGTTGTAGGCGATCTATGGGGACGTACGATTCCTTTAGAATCAATTGAAATATCAGAAGCACGTATTTTGAATCTCGACCGCCAATCGGAATATTCACCCCAATGGCGTACTTTGGGGACGAGTTTACCTGGATATTCTGCTGGTTGGTTTAAACTTCGTAATGGAAGCAAAGCACTAGTTTATCTGACACGCCGCGATCGCCTTGTCTATTTACCAACATCGTTAAATTACTCACTATTACTCAGTCTGGAAAAACCAGAAAAATTTATCGAGACACTACAGAAAAAGACAGCTTCATCCTAACGATACCATTTGTAACTAATAACTAATGACACAAAAATGTTCACAACTCAAATAGGATTGCTATATAAAATTTAACTATTAATTATCGATCGCTCGTCCTGTACGAAATAAACTACCAATAATTTCTTCTATGGGTGGTTCATTGACGCTTAAATCTTGTATGGGTAATTGAGACAGCAACCGAGAAATTGTTTCGGTTAATTTTTCTCTAGGAACTAAAAATCTGACCTGTTGTCCATCAATAGCTTCTACTTGTCCGTATTGAGCTAATTCTGTTCGGGATACTGGCTTGACTAATTCTATTTTTACTTCCCGACAGGGGGCAAAGCGTTGTAATAAACTGTCAAGACTGCCATCATAAATTAGTTCTCCCTGATGAATCATCAAGACGCGATCGCACAGGGCGGTAATATCAGCCATATAATGACTGGTTAGTAAAATAGTCGCTTGATAGCGTCGGTTATATTCGGCAAGAAAGTCCCTAACTGCTACTTGGGCGTTAACATCTAAACCTAGAGTGGGTTCGTCTAAAAATAATATTTGGGGATGATGGATCAAAGCCGCTAATAATTCAGCTTTCATTCTTTCCCCTAAAGACAATTTTCGTACTGGTTGAGTTAATTTATGCTCTATGTCCAGCATTGTAGCCAATTCATCTAGTCGTTGTTGAAATATTTTATCAGAGAGATTATAAACGGCAGCGTTAATTTTTAAAGAATCTAAAGCTGGTAAATCCCACAACAATTGTTGTTTTTGTCCCATGATCAAACTAATTTTTTGCAGAAACTTTGATTGACGACGAAAAGGAATATAACCAGCAACTTGGACTATTCCTTCAGAAGGATGAATCAAGCCCGTGAGCATTTTTAAAGTAGTAGTTTTTCCTGCACCATTCGCCCCTAAAAATCCTACTACTTCTCCTGGTTCAATATAAAAAGAAACATTTTGTACCGCTTTGATTTCCCGATAACTACGGCGAAAAAAGTGAGTTAAAGTACCTTTTAAACCAGGCTCTTTAACTGCAACTGGATAGATTTTACTGAGATTTTCAACTGTAATAATAGACAAGATACAAAATGAGTAATGAGGTACGAATAGTCAGGAAAAATAATTAATAGTTTACTTCAGGGCAAGTCGTCAAAAAGTGTAATTTACCTTCAACTGTATAAAAATCAAATCTGGAATTAGAATTAAACGGTTGTTGCCAAAAAGTATCGGTTCTAGCCAAACTATTATTAAATGATAAATCTTCTGGAGTATCTAATTGCGGAAAAATAGTAGCCAGGCGATCGCTTTGATCTTGTTCTGGAGCTAAACTAGAAAAAGCAAGAGGATAATTTGACTGCTGGCAATATTTAGTTAGAGAAGATTCTAATAAAACCAATCTACCATTACGCTCAACAGTTAAAGTAGCTTCTGATGTGGCATCAGTTAGAGATTCATTGGCAATTGTTTGACTAAACGGCAACAAAACCAAATAAGATACATTACCATTAATCCCTCGATAACCCTTACCATTCTTTAGCGGATAAGCGGGAACAAAAATCGAACTGACTCCCTCTTGTTTGGCTTCACTAGAATAAAAATAGCGATCGCCATGTTGACAGATATTGACGTAAAAACTAGCTGTTTCAAAAGCGTATACTTCGCGATATTCCCTGCCAATTTCCTGACAGTTGTGCCAGTCAGAAGTAGTGATAAACAAATAATCTGCACCAAAGGCTTTGGGGTTATTGGCGATCGCACTTTCGGCGGTGACTACTGTAGTTCCACAGATAGCCAGATAAATCAGGGTAGAAACTTCCAGTGGGTTGGAGCGATATTCTCCCATGTTTCCCCCCCTGGATTTAAAGGATAATTTTTTCATGTTGAGTAGCAAGATAACTGGCGGTTCAGGGACTGACTATTAAGAGTTAAAATAGTTCCTGCTATATTACGATTTACTCTGAGATTTGAACATCTTGCTGGAGTCAGAAATATAGCATTTTATAACTCAATTCATCTATCCCCTAAGCCGCTAAACCGAATTCCAAGTGATTCTCATCGCTGTATTTTTGATTCATAAAATTTAATTTTATCAAAGCTCAAGACAGGCGAGGATAATGATAACTTACGGGGATTCCTACTCAATAGTCATTACAGTACAATATGCCCAATACCAAACGCAGAACATTTTTACTAGATTTTGAAAAACCTCTTTGCGAACTAGAATCTAAAATCGAACAAATTAGGTCTTTAGCCGCAGAAAACCAGGTGGATGTTGCTGCGGAAATCTCCCAACTAGAAAATAGAGCCGAACAACTGCGAAAAGAAATCTTTAGCACTCTTACCCCAGCCCAAAGATTGCAATTAGCAAGGCATCCTCGACGTCCCAGTACCCTAGACTATATCCAAGCAATCACCGACGAATGGCTGGAACTACACGGCGATCGCGGTGGTTATGACGACCCTGCATTAGTAGGAGGAGTAGCTCGCATTGAGGGTAGACCCGTAGTTATTATGGGACACCAAAAAGGTAGAGATACCAAAGATAACGTAGTGCGTAATTTTGGCATGGCTTTCCCCGGAGGTTACCGCAAGGCCTTGCGATTGATGGAACACGCTAACAAGTTTCAAATGCCAATTTTAACTTTTATTGATACCCCTGGTGCTTGGTCGGGAGTAGAAGCGGAAAAATTAGGTCAAGGAGAAGCGATCGCTTATAATCTCAGACAGATGTTTAGTTTCGATGTACCGATTATTTGTACGGTAATTGGGGAAGGAGGTTCTGGAGGAGCATTGGGAATCGGTGTCGCTGATCGCCTGTTGATGTTAGAACACTCGGTATACACCGTTGCCAGTCCCGAAGCTTGTGCAGCAATTCTCTGGAAAGATGCCAAAAAAGCCGACCGTGCAGCCGCCGCACTCAAAATAACCTCTTGGGATTTAAAAGAATTGGGACTAATCGACCAAATTATCCCAGAACCGACTAGTGGAGCGCACGCCGAACCCCTAGAAGCGGCAGCCAACCTCAAACAAGCTCTTTGGGACAATCTCGAACAACTAGGACAGATGAGTCCTCAACAAAGAAAAGATTTACGTTACCAAAAATTCCGCAACATGGGAGTTTTTGAATTGAATCCAACCTCAAGTTGAAAACCAATTGACATACTCCCCGACAATCACAGTACGGGGAACTTACCACTTAATATAAAGACAACCACTAATAACCAGGAAACAACTCTCTAACGAATCTTAAAGGTATAGTGATATAGTTTTGAACCTGTTCAACAGAATTCGTCATATTGCGGCGGGTTTTAGCTAATTTTTTGGCATCTACATAAACTTTTTGGGTTGGATAATTTTGTAGTAATTCTAAAAAAGACACATAACTATCATCACTAGCCGAAGTGATTAAAGCTCCTCTTAAAGCTTGGACATCGGCACGTTCACTACGAGTATTTACAATATCACTGCTTTGAGTTAAAAAATATTCCCCAGGAGGTGTATCTAGTAGATTATTAACCAGTTGAGTATCTACTGGAAACTTTTGTGCTAGCATCCAACGTAGTGTGGCTGGGTTTTGTCTGCTAGTTTTAATTAAAAAATTGATTGCAGGGGTTGTCTCTCCTGTGGCGACAAAGTTTTCTAATTCTTGAATAGAAACCGAATGAGACGCTACACCATATTTAAAAATAACTTCTTGAGCCGCTAAAACTCTCTCCGGAGCAACAGATACGGTAATACTGGTCGTCAGAATTATAAGACTCGCCCTAGAGAGCCATTGGGATATTTTTTTCGCGATTATCATTCGACCAGCCTCAAATACTTACTCTATTTACAATACGATGTCCATCTTTGGCTTATGCGCTCTTACTAGCTACATAATACAATTGTACCAATAAAAGAATTGCAGTTGCGATCGCGCAGTGCCAAGATTAATAGAACAAACAGTCTAGTACCTTAATTTTATCTTTCTTCCAAAAGAAGACCCTCACTTTTAGTGATGGGATGAATAACGACGAGAATATTTACCTTTGCATTTTAGCCGTCGGGCAGACGGTGTTTGCTTGTGGACTAAGCTCTGGCGGGGGGCAGTCTTTGACTGACCTAGCTATCTTGGGATGAATCAAGAATCCCTCGCCCATGCGCGACGGGAGTATGTCAAAATTAAAATTCTAATGCAATACGGTTAATCGATTTAACGGTCTAACTCTTTGAGCAAATTCTAAAACATCATCTGCATTTACATCGCAATCACATCCTGCTGATATGACCAGAATTTCCGCCTCTCCAGGAAGTAATACCAACATTTCTGCGCTCCAACCTGGCATACTTTCCACAACCAGGTAACTAGGCAGACCATTCCAAATATAGCTTTGCATTTCAATATTCGGGTGTCCCATTGATAAAATTACCTGTTCTTGAAAACTAATACTAAAATCTCTTGGTATGATTTTTAA